>CAJOQS010000026.1 GCA_905236925.1 uncultured Lachnospiraceae bacterium
CAGCTCTTGGCGGCTGTAGCGAACGATCAGCGCTATATAAGTGTTGCAGAAGAAGCCATGAGCAAAGGGAAGGAGATAAAGACAATGTGCAAAGTGTTTGATGAGATTGAAGAACGCGGAATCCGAAAGGGCAAGGAGGAAGGTCGCACTGAAGGCGAACTCTATACATACGCGAAACTGATTTCCGATGGAATTGTTTCGATCCAGCAAGCTGCGGAACGGCTTAATCTCACCGTACCCAAGCTAAAGCAAAAGATGAAAACCGTTCTGGGCATAACACTTTAACAATAAAAAGAGCCAGCGTTCTCTAGCTCTTTTATTATATCTATCTGTGTCTTACTCTGTAAATCATTCCTGAAGTAGCAGCGATAACTCCCGCAGCCACAACGCCTGTAGCGATAATGGAGTAGTTTTCTTTAGCTTATTATATCAAAAAAACTCCCGTGGGAATCCCACGGGAGAAAAACGTATTCTTTTTCATACCTTCATGCGATTGCAAAATCCATCTGCTGCGCGGTCCCCGCCCTTCCATTTTCGAACAGGAACATCCCGGTCTTGCGGATCACCGCCTCGGTCGCGTTAGTCTGCGCATTGTTCAAACTGAAGCCCGTGCTCACATTCTTCAGTCCGATCGCTCCGATCCCGGCGTCCTTCAGGGATATCTGCTTCATCGCTCCGTCTGCGCCAAACGACCATATCGAAAGCTTCGCAAAGACCTCATCCGCCTCGTCGATCCATCCGTTTCCGTCGAGATCGAATTCCGCAAGATCTGTGAACGCGTCTCCGCTCTTTGTGCCGAACAGCTCGCTTCCATCATTGATGGTTCCGTCCGCATTCCGGTCAAGGGCCAGAAGCCCGCTGCCGCCCGATAGCGTGGGAATAAGCTCACTTTTTCCGTCCGCATCGATATCAAAATAGAATTTCTGATCCGAGACCGATGCCGGATTGCCGTCCAGATTTAACACCAGGGGATCTGTCATGACACTGGTTTCCGAAATGTGCACTCCGGTGTATTCGATGAATTCGCGGCTCATCGAGACCTCGACATTAAAATCGATGCTCCTTCCGTCCGCCGTCGTGACCGTGCCGGTCGTTGAAAAGCTGGTCTGCTCGCTCTCATAATAGACATGCACACTTCCTGATGTGGCATAAAGCTGCATTCCGAGGCCGGGATTCTCTGCCGGATAGCTTCCCCCTGAGAATGAGGCATTTTCCTCTCCCGTTCCGCACGGGGAGGACTCCTCCCTGCAGCCCCATATCAGTCTGAAAAGATACTGTAAGGTCTGCTGCCTGATGCGGTTGAGCATGTTCTGCTCGATCAGTCTTCCGGCACGCCGGGTCTCACGCGCCTTGAGCCTTTCAAATATGTCGCCCAGATCCTCCTTTTCCGCTTCCGCCTTGGTCTCTTCACCCATGTCCGCGGCTGCCGTATCTGTATTATCTCCTTTTCCCGTCCTGTCCGCGAACATCTCGATAAAGCTTCCCAGAGATGCGGGGCGGTCAGAGATACAGGTAAAAGACGCTTCCCTGCTTTCGGACATAAAAGTCCGTACGGATTCCATTCCTATTGTCGTGGAACCGATTATCAAATCATTAAACTCCTTCCTATTTTTGTGTCAGTTTAACCAGACCGTGCTGTATACACAGTGCGGCTTCCTTTTCTGATCTGCAGTTTTTCGTCCGGACAACAGGAAAAAAGACGCGAAAAGGCAGTGAATGAAATCCGTCTCATTCACTGCCTTCCATGGCCTTGCCTGTATATACTATATCGGCACGACCCGCGGTTTACATAATATGTGATCAGGAAATATATCCCTTAGCCTTTAAAAGCTCCGCCATAAGAACGGCTCCGCCTGCTGCGCCTCTCAATGTGTTATGAGAGAGGCCTACGAACTTGTAATCGTATACGGTATCCTCTCTGAGCCTGCCCATGCATACAGCCATTCCATGCTCCGTATCGCGGTCAAGAGCTGTCTGAGGACGGTTGTCCTCATCAAAATAATGAATGAACTGCTTCGGAGCCGAGGGAAGCTCGAGTTCCTGGGGAACGCCCTTAAAGGCTGCCCACTTCTCAAGGATCTGCTCTCTGGTGGGTTTCTTTCCGAAGGTGACAAAAACTGCCGCCATATGTCCGTTGGTGACCGGAACACGGATACACTGCGTTGTGATGATCGGCGCAGATGCCTTAACGATCTGACCGTTCTCGATGTGTCCCCAGATTCTCAGAGGCTCCTGCTCGGACTTCTCTTCCTCGCCACCGATGTAGGGAATAACGTTATCGATCATCTCGGGCCAATCCTTGAAGTTCTTGCCTGCACCCGAAATAGCCTGATAGGTTGTAGCAACAACGACCTTGGGCTCAAATTCACGAAGCGCGTGAAGAGCGGGTGTATAGCTCTGTATCGAGCAGTTGGGCTTTACCGCAACGAAGCCCTTCTTTGTTCCGAGACGCTTCTTCTGGTATTCGATGACCTCGATATGCTCGGGATTGAGCTCCGGAACGATCATAGGAACATCGGGTGTCCACCTGTGAGCGCTGTTGTTCGAAACAACCGGAACCTCGGCCTTTGCGTATGCTTCTTCTATAGCGCGGATCTCGTCCTTTGTCATGTCGACGGCGCTGAAGCAGAAATCCACCTTGGATGCAACAGCCTCGACCTCGTTCACGTTCATTACCACAAGATCCTTAACAGCCGCAGGCATGGGAGTATCCATCTTCCAACGGTCTCCGACCGCCTCCGCGTAGGTCTTTCCCGCACTTCTGGGGCTTGCCGCAACAACAGCCACCTCAAACCAGGGATGATTCTCGAGTAGCTGGATAAAACGCTGTCCGACCATTCCTGTTGCTCCGAGTATTGCTGCCTTAAGTTTTGCCATATCAACTATCCTCTCTTCCCGCAGGCACCGATCTGCCCTCCCGGTGATCGTGCCGTGCTGTGTTTTTCTGCTGCGGACATTTGTCCGTCTGCGGTGGTTTGTACCAAATCTTACTACAACACCGACACTTTTGCAAGTCTTTTCTTAAACCTTTTTATTCTGTTTCAAATCTTGTAGATGATGCGTACCTTTCCAGCTCGTCGAACATTGCCTCGCGCGTGGCGCAGAGATTGATCCGCCCGCGGAGTTTCGCAGAATACGGAAATCCTTCCGTGTACCAGGCCACATGCTTTCGCATCTCCCGGACAGCCGTATCTTCTCCCTTGTACTCCTCAAGCATTGCCATATGCCGCCTGATCATCGTGAAGACCTCGCTGAATGACGGCTTTGCGGGTTCAATTCCCGTATCAAGGTATTGCTTTATCTGTCCGAATATCCAGGGATTCCCCTGGCAGCCCCTCGCCACCATTACCGCGTCGCAGCCGGTCCTTTCAAACATCTCGCGTGCGTCACGGGGCGTAAATATGTCACCGTTGCCGATGACCGGAATGCTGACAGCCTCCTTGACCCTTGCGATGATATCCCAGTCGGCCCTGCCGCTGTAATACTGCTCCCTTGTCCTGCCGTGGACCGCTATCGCGGAGGCACCGGCGCTTTCAATGACTTTGGCGAATTCGACCGCGTTGATGTGATCCCCGTCAAATCCCTTTCGGAACTTCACCGTAACGGGTCTGCCCGCAGCCTTCACGACCGCTTCGACGATCCTGCCCGCAAGTTCCGGATCCTTCATCAATGCGCTTCCCTCTCCGTTGTTTACGACCTTCGGCACCGGGCAGCCCATATTAATGTCGAGGATATCAAAATTCCGGTTCTTAAGGCGTTCTGCCGTTTCCGCCATGATATCCGGCTCACTTCCGAAAAGCTGGATCGCCACCGGGCGCTCCGTCTCATCGCAGCGCAGCAGTTCGGCCGTGTTCCTGTTGTTATAATGAATGCCTTTCGCACTGACCATCTCGCTGTAGATCAGGTCCGCCCCCTGCTCCTTGCACAGCAGCCTGAAGGGCATGTCCGTGACTCCCGCCATCGGTCCTAAGGCCACACGTCCGGCATCGATATTACCTATCTTCATTTCGCGTTTTTCTCATAGAGAAGCTTGAGGCCCTTCATGGTCAGCTTTCGGTCGTATACATCGATCCTGTCGGTCGCGTCGGCAATGATCCTTCCGAGACCGCCCGTAGCAACGACCTTCATGCGTTCAAGTCCCGCTTCCCTTTTTACTCTCTCGATGATATATTCCGTCTGACCTATGCAGCCGTACAGAAGGCCCGCCTGCATACTTGCAACGGTATCCCCCGCAAGTATGCTCTCCGGAAGCCTGATCTCTATCTCGGGGAGCTTGGCGGTGTCATTCCACAGCGCGTTCGCGCTGATCCTGATGCCGGGACAAGTGAGTCCGTATCTGAAGGTACCGTCCTCTTCTATAAGGTCATAGGTGGTGGCGGTTCCGAAATCAATTACCATTGTGGGTCCGCCGTACAGATGATATGCAGCCGCCAGGTCGACGACCCTGTCCGCTCCCGCCTCCTTGGGATTGGGTATCTTAAGACGGACACCGGTCTTCATTCCCGCGCCGACTTCGAGAGGCGTAACACCCGTCAGCTTGATGATACCGTTAATGAGCGAGTGCATGATTCCCGGAACAACCGATGAAATGATGCAGCCGTCGATACTCTTTACGGAAAGATCGTTCACATGAAGCAGTCCCCGTATCGCGGTGCTGAATTCATCCGATGTACGGGGCAGTTTAGTCGTAACGGCAAAAAAGGCTTTTTCCTCATCGCCCTCATACGCGGCAAAATTAGTATTTGTATTGCCGACATCAACACATAAAAGCATTGTCAGTACACTCCTGTAATTATCATTCGGCAAGCTCCGGATCGATATCCTCATGAAGGATGAATATCCGGTAATACAGTTCAAGGCTCTCGAAGAATTCCCGCCTTTCATTCTGCATTTTCTTGATAAGAAGTCCCGCCCCAACATCATCATACAGCAGGTCCCCTTCATCGCAGCCCGTCACAAGATTCAGCTTGCCGTCGTCATCAAACTCAAAGGTCAGAGTCCCTCCGACCTCTTCCGTAAACAGGACACAAAGGATCTTCAGCTCTTCCTTCACCTGTGTCGGCAGCTTTTCGAACTGTTTGTCAAGATAATACTTCTGGTTGTAGGCGCTGCTCCCGCACAGAACCATATGTGAACCTCCCTGTGGCTTTATTCGATCACGTCACCCATTCCGTACATTCCCGGGCCTTTTCCGGCAAGGAAACGTGCGGCGCTGACGGCTCCCTTGGCGAATACCGCCTTGGAAAACGCTGTATGCCTGATCTCGATGACCTCATCGAGTCCCGCGAAGATCACTTCATGCTCTCCGACAATGGTTCCTCCGCGTACTGCGGATATGCCTATCTCCTTGCGGGGACGCTTCTCACGCCTTGCGGAACGGTCATACACGTATTCGTATTCGTTGTCCAGCTGTTCGTTCATCGCATCCGCAAGAAGCAGTGCGGTTCCCGAGGGTGCATCAACCTTCTGGTTATGGTGCTTTTCGACGATCTCGATATCATATCCGTTGTCGGCAAGTATCCTTGCGGCTTCCGAAATTAGCTTTGACATGGTATTGATGCCAAGGCTCATATTTGCTGATCTTAAGATGGCAACTTTTTCCGATGCCTCTTTTATCTGCTCGAGCTGTTCCTTTGTGTATCCGGTCGCGCAGAGTACGGCGGGCAGTCCCTCCTTTACCGCAAGGCCCAGAACACCGTCCAGTGCCTTGGGCGACGAAAAGTCGATGATCGCATCCGCACAGACATCGCAGTCCTCCGCATTCGCAAACACGGGGAAGCCCTCCTCTGTCCCGGTGATATCCACTCCGGCAACGATCTGCATGTCTTCGTTTTCTTCGACTATACCGCGTACAACATGGCCCATACGTCCGTTGCAGCCGCAGAGTATAATTCTTGTCATGTCAGCTTCACCTCACTTAATGATACCAAGTCTCCTCATCTCAGCCGCAAGCTTGTCGGCGTGCTCCGGCTCCATCTCCGTAAGGGGCAAACGCATCGGTCCCGCGGCAAAGCCCATCAGATTGCATGCGGTCTTGACCGGTATGGGATTGACTTCACTGAAAAGAAGTCCGATCAGGGGAAGATATTTGAGCTGAAGCTCAAGGGAGCCCTTATGGTCGCCGTTCAGGAACCTTTCGACGATGAGGTGCGTATCGCGGGGCGCCACATGAGAGAGAACACTGATAACACCCTTTCCGCCCAGTGACATTATGGGACAGATGGCGTTGTCATCGCCTGAATATATATCAAGCCTGTCGCCGCAGAGCATCGAAACCTGCGCTGTCCAGCCGAGATTGCCGGTTGCGTCCTTGACAGCAATGATATTCTCATAGTTATCGACAAGATACTTAACAGTGGCGGGTTCAATGTTCACGCCTGTCCTGCCGGGGATATTGTAGAGTACAACGGGTATGTTTATCGCACGCGCGGTTTCGCCGAAGTGCTTTATAAGACCCTTCTGGGTCGCCTTGTTGTAGTATGGAGATACAAGAAGCACCGCGTCCGCTCCGGCGGCTTCCGCCTGCTTTGAAAGCCATATCGCCGTCTCGGTGCAGTTCGATCCGGTTCCGGCGATAACGGGAATGCGCTTGCCTACACGCTCGACCACGTATCTGATGCATTCAATATGCTCCTCGTGTGAAAGCGTTGATGCTTCTCCGGTCGTACCGCAGACAACTATCGCGTCCGTTCCGTTTTCGATCTGATAATCGATCAGGCGGTCAAATTCCTTGTAATTGACGCTTCCGTCCGCGTTCATTGGTGTGATCACCGCGATCGCCGATCCTGTAAATATGGGTTTTCTGCTCATAACTCCTCCTCGAAAATGTGTAAAAGTCTACCGCGCTTTTGCGCACAAAAAAACCGGCTGGAGCCGGCTCTAAAGAACTGTTATAGCCGCGGCGCAAAAATACGCGCACGCGTTATCAAAGTGTCTTTAGGTAGCGCTCCATCATATTGATGACAGTCCGGCGGCTCTTAACCGGCGGACCAACCGCAGCCGCTCACTGTCAGCTGCAATTTCGGCAAATCATCCTTTCACGTCCCCTCTTCCGTGCGTGACACGTCCGGAGCGCTACTCATAATCAATGCGCCTCTACCAATTAGGCGCTATCATAGCATACAATCTCCGCAGTGTCAATATGCGATCGCCGCTGCTCCTCATATTTAATTATAGTATATACATTTCTCAATGTATATTCATTTTTTAAAAACGAGCAGGGCATCCGCACTTTTAAAAACGCGGCATGCCCTGCTTATAATCATTATTGTCATTCACAGAATGAAACAGTATTTCCCGGATTCTCCTTGCTCCTGTAAACACAGGAATCCGCCTTGCGGTATGCGTCCTCGAAAGACAGGGGTCCTTCTGACGGCGTGAACACCGCACCAACACTGACTGTGGGTTTTTCACCCGTAAGCTCCTCGATATTGAGCCCGCCGATCCTTTTGAGCACACGGTTGATAAGGCGTTTCCCGCGGCTCACATCGGAAACTCCGGGAGCGAATACCGCAAACTCGTCGCCGCCCAGTCTGAAAACGATATCCGTTTTCCTGAACTGCTCCTTCAGGGTCTCCGCTATGCCCTTGATGACCTTATCTCCGACATTGTGTCCGTATGTATCGTTAAAGCGCTTAAACCCGTCTATGTCGATGATGCAGAACATTCCGAAGCTGCCTTCCTCCATTGCCTTGCAGACCTTCTGCTCACCCACTCCGCGGTTGTAAAGTCCGGTCATGAGATCGGTCTCCGCGAGAGTTATCAGATGCTCCCGCTCCCTCGCTCCGGCAACGACATCGTCAACGTTCTTGAAACCGGCCAGTATGCCTGCCGACTTGTCGAGAGGGTTGATCGGTATATAAGTGAACTGGCAGTAATGTATCTCGCCGTTTTCAAGCACCCTGTAGCCCGATACATACTCGTTGCTGACCTTCATCTTCTTTCTGACCGTTTCGAGGCTGAGCGCCTTGAGCATTCCGGGGGCATCCTCGGGGTAAACCCTGTCCTTGACGTACTGCGTACACAGAGTGTCATAGGGATAGACCTTGTCACCCGGTCCTTCCATGCCCTTTGTCACATAACCGTCCAGCTTCAGTATCGAGACAGCCCCGTATTCAGGTCGACCTTAAATACATTGTAGTAATCCCTGCTCAGCGCCTGAACTATATTCAGCTGCTGCCTCAGATAAAGCTTGTCCGCCATATGCTTTCTGACAGCCTTGTCCACATCCTTGAATGCAAGTATTATCTTATCGGATGTTTCGGGAGTTCCCGCAAATCCGAATGTCATCTGGTGATAGGATATAACGCCCTGCTCGTTGATCCTCAGATATTCAACATGGTAAAGGTCGCCGTCCCTGATCCTGTCCTCAACTACGGACAGCTGGGCATTCTGCAGAACGACATCCGCATGATCGGCAACGTACTCGTTGACATACGCTGCAATAAACTGCCTGTAATCGGGATAGCTCACGCTCATGTCAAGAAGACCGCTGACGGTGTTCTCTCCTGTCGAGCGGTAAAGCTCCATTTCGCAGGTGGACCGGTTTATCAGCCATATCGTGTGGTATTCACGCATAAGACCGTTAATGACGCCCATACTCCTGGCAAGC
>CAJOQS010000027.1 GCA_905236925.1 uncultured Lachnospiraceae bacterium
CTTTACGCCGATGATGTCGCCCATGTCAAGCTTTTTGAATTCAGCGTAGGATTCCTCGCCGATAGCATCCCTTGCGACATAGACCTGAATATTTCCGGGCTTGTCCTGCACATTGCAGAAGGATGCCTTGCCCATAACGCGCTTGCTCATCATACGGCCCGCGATGCTTACATGGATGGGATTGGCATCCATGATGGCGCGGCGTTCGTTGTAATCGGCATCAGTGGCTTCTTTTGCAGCAGCCTCGTCAAGGCCCTCGGTGTTGACCGCAGGGCGGCCTGCCAGAAGCTTTGCCTCAAGTGCTTCGTACTCACTCTTGCAATCGGTGGAGTGATGCGTCTGGTCGTACTTGGTTATCTTGAACGGATCCTTGCCCGCCTCCTGAAGCGCCGCAAGCTTCTCGCGGCGAACCTTCAGGAGCTGGTGCAGATCAACCTGCTGCTCGGCTCCGTTGTTATTGTTCTGTGTATTGTCAGCCATGTTAATTGCTCCTCTGATAAATGCGGCTATACCGCCACCGGTTTATTCTGTCCTCTTATATCCGGCCGGATCATTTGGTCACGGAAATAATCTTGAATTTCAGAACACCGTTAGCGGTCTCAACGCTGATCTTCTGATTTTTCTTTTTGCCGATCAGAGCCTTGCCTACAGGGCTCTCGTTGGATATCTTGTTCTGAAGGATATTCGCTTCGGAGGATCCTACGATCTTGTACTCCACTTCCTCCTCGAACTCCTCGTCAAAGAGCTTGACGGTGCTTCCGACCGTAATAACATCGCCCTTTGCCTTCTCGTCGACATCGGCAACCTCGGCGTTCTTCAGAAGGGCGTCGATCTGCTCGATACGGGCCTCGATCTCGTTCTGCTCCTCCTTGGCTGCGCTGTACTCGGCGTTCTCGGAAAGGTCGCCCAGTTCGCGTGCCTCCTGGATCTTCTGTGCTACTTCCTTGCGGCGGTTGACCTTCAGATCCTCAAGCTCCTCTTCAAGGGCGCGAAGACCCTCATATGTCATGACATTTTTCTTAACTTCTGCCTTCATTACCGTTCTCCTTATATATTTCTTTAGCGGCGATCCGTACAGACCGCCGCTGAAGGTTTTCCTTTGTCGTTAAACTATAGCATTTTCACTTCTTCTCGTCAACAACTTCTATTTTTTTGATCTCTTTTGTATTGATCTCGACAAGAAGGTTGCTGATGAAGCTGTCAAGCTGCTGTGCTCCCTCGTCGCCCTTGAAACGGCTTCTTACCGATACAAGGCCTTCCTCCTGCTCCTTCTGGCCTACTACCAGCATGTAAGGAAGCCTGTCGAGTCTTGCCTCTCTGATCTTGAAGCCGATCTTCTCCGAACGTGCATCTACAGTATTGCGGATGCCTGCTGCCTTGAGCTTTGCAGATACCTCGTTCGCATACTCCTCGTACTTGTCGGAGATGGGAAGCACACGTACCTGCTCCGCGCACATCCATGTAGGGAACTGTCCCGCATAGTGCTCGATGAGCCATGCAAGAGTTCTTTCGAAGCATCCCATCGATGTTCTGTGGATGATCCAGGGCTGAGCCTTGTTTCCGTCCGCATCGATGTAGTACATTCCGAACTTTGCGGCACTTGAGCAGTCGAGCTGAATAGTAACCATCGTGTCTTCCTTGCCGTATACGTTCTTGGCCTGGATATCGATCTTGGGTCCGTAGAATGCGGCCTCGCCGTCAGCCTCCGTGAACTTGATGCCGTTCTTGATCATAACGTTGCGGAGATAATCCTGAGTGCTGTTCCAGTACTCCTCATCACCTTCGTACTTTTCCTTGTTCTCGGGATCCCACTTGGACAGACGGTAGGTTACGTCGTTCTGAACGCCGAGCGTTGTCATAACATAGTTGGCAAGCTCAACGCAGCGTGTAAGCTCTTCCTCGGCCTGATCGGGACGAAGGATGATGTGTCCCTCCGTGATCGTGAACTGGCGGACTCTCGTAAGTCCGTGCATCTCACCGGAATCCTCGTTTCTGAACAGCGTAGATGTTTCGCTCATTCTGTAGGGAAGATCCCTGTACGAACGCTGCTCATTCATGTATACGTAGTACTGGAAGGGGCATGTCATGGGACGAAGAGCCATAACTTCCTTGCCGTCCTTGGTGCCTTCGCTCTCCTTGTTGAGAACGAACATGCCGTCCATATAATGATCCCAGTGGCCGCTGATCTTGTACAGATCGGACTTGGCCATAAGGGGTGTTCTTGTGCGTACATAGCCCCACTCGTTGTCCTCAAGATCCTCGATCCATCGCTGAAGGATCTGGATCATCTTGGTTCCCTTGGGTGTGAACAGAGGGAGACCCTGACCGATAACGTCAACCGTTGTGAACAGCTTCATCTCGCGGCCGAGTCTGTTGTGGTCGCGGAGCTTGATATCCTCAAGGTGGGCCAGATATGCATCCATATCTGCCTGTTTTGTAAATGCCGTAGCATAGATTCTTGTGAGCATCTTGTTGTGCTCGTCGCCTCTCCAGTATGCACCTGACGAGGAAATGAGCTTAACGCTCTTGAGCTGCTTTGTGCTCATCAGATGAGGTCCCGCGCACAGGTCAACGAAGCCGCCCTGATCGTAGAAGGAAAGCTCCGCGTCCTCGGGAAGATCCTCGATCAGCTGTACCTTGTAAGGCTCGTCCTTCTCCTTCATCAGCTTGATCGCCTCTGCTCTGGGAAGAGTGAACCTTGTGAGCTCATGACCTTCCTTGATGATCTTCTTGATCTCCTCCTCGATCTTGTCGAGGTCATCCCTTGTGAAGGGAGGAGTATCGAAATCATAGTAGAAGCCTTCGTCGATAGCAGGTCCGATCGCTACCTTCGCATTGGGATAAAGGCGCTTTACGGCCTCTGCCATAACGTGGGAAGCGGTATGGCGATATGCCTTTTTACCTGCCTCGTCGTCAAATGTAAGAATGTTCAGTTTGCAGTCCTTGTCAATAACGGTCCTGAGGTCCTTTACCTCGCCGTCTACTTCGCCGACACATGCAACCCGTGCAAGGCCTTCGCTTAAATCCTTTGCGATGTCGATAATGGACATCGGGCTCGAATACTCTTTTACCGAACCGTCTTTTAATGTGATCTTCATAATTATTCCTCCATATATAAAAACATGTGCAATCGTTTACAATGTAACAGGCTTTTCTTTGTTCAGGGGCTCTATATAGCCCTTAATAGTTCGGATAGCCTCCGCAAGATCGCAGGTTACCTGCGTTCCGTCGGTCATATTCTTAAGAGATACCTTGCC
>CAJOQS010000028.1 GCA_905236925.1 uncultured Lachnospiraceae bacterium
ACTTACCGCAGCTGCCAAGGCTCAGCTCTACACCTGAAAAAACCGCTTGCATTTTTAATAACGGTAAACTATAATAAGCCACATCAATCAAATATATTTAAGGCTGAGAAGGAAAAGAGTAGCCTTACAGAAGGTTCTTCCAGAGAGTGTCCGGATGGTGCGAGGACATAGGGCCGGTAGGGTGAATACATTCCGGAGCTGCTTCCCGAACATCACTTGCGGGGTGCAGGCATTTGAATTGCCCACGCAAAACTGCAGGAGACAAAGTAGGGACAGACGGTTGCGCCCGACATCGCGCGGGATGTGTGATTGCACATCATAAGGGGGAAGCCGCGAGGCTTGTCCGAATAGAGGTGGTACCACGTTTATAACGTCCTCTGTCTGTTATCAGGCAGGGGACTTTTTGCGCGTTAAAGCGAGTGCCGTCAGACTCGCGAGATGCGTGGTTAACCTGCCGACAAAAATAGTAATCGCCGTACTCGACGGCAGAAGGAGAATTAAAATGGGAATTTTTGAAGAACTGCAGGAAAGAGGCCTGATCGCCCAGACAACCGACGAGGCACAGATCAGAGACCTTGTTAACAACGGAAAGGCAACATTCTACATCGGCTTTGACTGCACCGCCGACAGCCTTACCGCAGGCCATTTCATGGCTCTTACCCTGATGAAGAGACTTCAGCAGGCAGGCAACAAGCCTATCGCCCTTATCGGCGGCGGAACTACGATGATAGGAGACCCCTCGGGCAGAAGCGACATGAGAAAAATGCTCACACGCGAGGACATCGACCACAACGCACAGTGCTTTAAGCGCCAGATGGAGAAGTTCATCGATTTCTCCGATAACAAGGCAATTATGGTAAACAATGCCGACTGGCTTATGAACCTCAACTACATTGAGCTCTTACGCGAAGTAGGCGCATGCTTCTCGGTAAACAACATGCTCAGGGCCGAGTGCTACAAGCAGCGTATGGAGAAGGGTCTTTCCTTCCTTGAGTTCAACTACATGATCATGCAGAGCTACGACTTCTATTACATGTTCCAGAAGTACAACTGCAACCTTGAGTTCGGCGGCGACGACCAATGGAGCAACATGCTCGGCGGAACCGAGCTTATCCGCAGGAAGCTGGGCAAGGATGCACATGCGATGACCATTACCCTGCTGACCGACTCGAACGGAAACAAGATGGGCAAGACCGCAGGCAACGCCGTATGGCTCGATCCCAACAAGACCACTCCTTTCGAGTTCTACCAGTACTGGAGAAATATCGGCGACGCCGATGTCGATAAGTGCATTAAGATGCTCACCTTTCTTCCCATGGAGCAGATCCGCGAGATCGAAAAGTGGGATCCTTCCCGCATCAACGAGAAGAAGATGCTCCTTGCTCACGAGCTTACCGAGCTTGTTCACGGCAAGGAAGAGGCCGACAAGGCCGAGGCTACAGCTAAGGCACTGTTCGCCGGCGGCGGAGACGACGCTAACATGCCTACTACGACAATCGCAGCATCTGACGTTCCTGCAGAGGGCATCAGCGTGATCGACCTGTTAAGCCTTTGCCAGCTTATCCCTTCAAGAGGAGAAGGCAGAAGACTGATCGAGCAGGGCGGCGTATCGATCGATGGAGAGAAGGTTACGGCGTTTGATCAGAAGGTCGCGGTTGCTGCGCTCAAGGAAGGTGTGAAGATCAAGAAGGGAAAGAAGATTTTCCATAAGGCGGTAATTGGGTAAGAAGTAGTAGATGTCAGATTAGTGAAGGTGCGGGCTGTGCCCGCACCAGTTTTGTTTTCAAGACTCTTGCCTGTGGGGAATTATGTTGGTAAACTGTAGAAAGGCAGAACTTTGTGAGATAAAAGCACGTTACGGAGTAGAAGAACATGTTTGATTTGAAAGATTTTGTGGTCGTCACCGGGCATTACGGCTGCGGGAAGACCAATTTTTCTATAAACCTGGCTTTGGAGTATGCGGCGGCCGGAAGGAAAGTCACGATCGTTGATATGGACCTTGTAAACCCGTATTTCAGAACCTCGGATTACAGGGAGATGCTTGAGAGCAAGGGGATCGAGGTCATAGCGCCCGTATTCGGGCATACAAACCTTGATATCCCTTCGCTCCCGGCCTCAATGTACTCGATATTTGATTCTAAGGATATGGTCATCGTTGATGTGGGCGGAGACGATGTTGGCTCAACTGTGCTCGGACGTTTCAGGCCGAAGTTCGAAGGACTCGATTATGACATGCTCTATGTAGTCAACCGCTGCCGCAACATGACCGCAACACCCGAAGACGCAGTAGAAGTCCTCAACGAGATCAAAGCCGTCAGCGGCCTTACCCCCACCGGGATCATCAATAACTCGCACCTGATGGCCGAAACCGACGCGCATGTAATCAGAGAAGGAATCGAATTCGCAAAGAAAATAAGCGACATGACCGGGCTTCCGATCAAGGCAACCACTATCCGTCGAGATCTTTTAGAATCGGGCGGACTAAAAACACCTGGCGAAGCGGAGAACTTTTACCCTATCGACATCCATGTGAAAGTCTCCTGGTAACGGCCTCAAATAACTACGCTATTATACTCTGTGCGGCGCGCCCCAACAGGAAGTATTATGAATTACAGATTATTTGACAAAGAACCCTTATTTTATAAAAACGTATTTACCCTGGCATTGCCGATAGCTCTTCAGAGCCTCATCACCATCGGCGTTAACATGCTGGATACAATAATGGTCGGCAGCCTCAGCGAAGAAGCTCTTTCGGCAACCTCTCTGGCCAACTCGTTCATCAGTATCTACCAGATATTCTGCATGGGACTCGGAATGGGAGCCTCGGTGCTCGTATCCCGTTATTACGGAATGAAGAAGAGCAACGATGAACCGGAGAAGGCTTCTCATGCCCTGAAACAGACCGTCTGTCTGATGCTGAGACTCACGGTCCTTCTGGCTTCTCTATTTGCGATCGCGACCGCGCTCATTCCTCAGACGATCATGAGGATGTACACGGAGGAAGAGGAGATAATAGCGCTCGGGACCACCTATTTTAAATGGTCCGTTGCCGCATATTTCTTCCTGGGTCTGTCGCTGACCTCCACTATCGCACTTCGCAGCGTGAGGCAGGTTAAACTGCCGCTGCTCGTATCCATAGGCGCATTTTTCGTAAATCTGGCCGCCAATTACACCTTTATCTTCGGTAAATTCGGAGCACCCAGAATGGAGATCGCCGGTGCCGCGCTCGGAACACTGATCGCGCGTATCTTTGAGGCATCCTGCATTCTCGGATATCTGCTCTTAAAGGACAGGGAGATCTGTTTCAAGATCAGGGACATACTGATGAAGACCCGCTCACTTGTCGGTGAGTACATAAAGATCTGCATACCGGTTCTGTTCAGTGACGGAATACTCGCGATAGGAAACAATACCGTGGCTGTCATCATCGGACATCTCGGAAAGACCATGGTCGCGGCGAACGCGATCACCACTGTCACCCAGCAGCTCAGTACCGTGGTTGTTCAGGGCGTCAGTCAGGCCGGAGCGATTGTTACCGGACAGACCCTTGGAAGCGGAGATAAGGAACGCACGATGAAGCAGGGATATCTGTTCTTCGGACTCGGACTCGGGCTGGGGATCATCTCCGCATTGTTTATCGCGCTTACAAAGAATCCTATCATCGCTTCATATTCAGAAGTCGGACCCGAAACAAGAAAGATAGCCTCGCAGCTCATGCTCGCGATCAGTTTCATCATCATTTTCCAGGCAACGAACAGCATCATGACCAAGGGCGTGCTTCGCGGAGGCGGAGATACGAAAATGCTCATGATCACCGATAACATCTTCCTGTGGGTGATCTCCATACCGCTCGGACTTCTCGCAGGCTTCGTATTCAAGCTTCCCGCGTTCTGGATCTATGTATGTCTGAAATCCGACCAGATCATCAAAACGCTCTGGAGCTACCTCAGACTCAGGAGCGGCAAGTGGATCAAGAAGATATCAACCGGACGCACTCAGGAAAAGATAAGCACGACATAAAGGAGGGTACTGCCCATGAACAAAAAGATATCGGAAGCCGGCTCGTGGTTTTTCATCGTTCTCGGAGCACTGATGGCGAGCTTCTCGGTAGCCGCCATTCTGATCCCCAATGACGCCATTGATTACGGAACTGCGGGCATATCGATCATCATAAGCAAGCTGACCGGAATCAATCTGTCACTTTGCGTTCTGATCGTTTTTGCGCCCTTCCTTATAGCGGGCCTGCTGATACTCGGGAAACAGTTCGGTCTGAAGGCCATTGCCGGGTCCGCCGTATATTCGCTCGGGCTCGCGCTTTTTGAGGAGCTGGAGGTCGCCGTTGATACCGAGCATTTCCTTGCTGTGGCGTTCGGCGGCGCGATACTTGGCGCGGGCCTTTCACTGATCCTTAAGAACGGAGGTTGCATCGACGGTTCGGAGATATTCGCAAATATCATCCTGAAAAGGCTTTCCGACAGAACCGGCAAGAACTTCAGCATGACTCCCATTCTTGTCGGCTTCAACGCCTGCGTTTATATCGCGGTGTTCCTTCTGATAAACGAGAATGCGGCCCTTATGAGTCTTCTGGTGTATGTGGTGGCTACAGGCGTGATCAACTACTTTACCGACCATTTCGAAGCGATCAAGCAGGTCACGATCATCACGAAAACTCCCGAAGCGCTCGTCAGCCAGATCAAGAGCGAACTCAACAAGACCTGCACCATCATGAATTCCTTCGGTGCAATCGCCGGCGAGAACAAGACCCTCATCTGCTATATCAACTACTTCGAACTCGCCAAAATGAAGGAGATAATAGCCCGAAACAAAGGCACTTTCAGTACCGTTTCGACGATCGATGAGATATTACGTTAAAATTTTGTTGCTTTAAAGCGATAAAGGTGTTATACTGTCCAGAAATAGTAAATAAGAGGAGGCGTTGGAATGGCAAGGATTACGATCAAGGAAGATTCCTGCAAGGGCTGCGAGATGTGTGTCAATGCGTGCCCGAAGCAGCTGCTCAGGCTAAACAGGGACAAGATCAACGCGAAGGGCTATCATCCCGCGATGATGACCGACCAGTCCGCGTGCATCGGCTGCAAGTCATGCGCGATCATGTGTCCTGACGTCTGCATAACGGTTGAAAAATAAGGAGATTATTATCATGGCAGAGAAAGTTTTAATGAAAGGTAATGAGGCTCTCGGCGAAGCAGCTCTTCGCGCAGGCTGCCGGCATTTCTTCGGCTATCCTATCACGCCTCAGACCGAGCTTTCCGCTTATCTGTCGAAGAAGATGCCCAAGTGCGGCGGCACCTTCCTTCAGGCTGAGTCGGAGCTCGCGGCTATCAATATGGTTCTTGGCGCCGGTGCGACCGGTGTACGTGCAATGACTTCGTCTTCATCCCCCGGAATCTCACTGAAGTCCGAGGGCATCAGCTATATCGCCGGTTCGGATGTTCCCTGCGTTATCATCAACGTTCAGCGCGGCGGACCCGGACTCGGAAGTATCCAGCCTTCACAGGCGGATTACTGGCAGGCCACCAAGGCGACCGGACACGGTGATTTCCAGATTTTTGTACTTGCTCCTTCAACAGTTCAGGAGATGGCGGATTTTGTTGCTCTTGCCTTTGATACGGCCGAGAAATACAGAGTTCCCGCTATGATCCTCTCGGACGGTATGATGGGTCAGATGATGGAGCCCGTAAGCTTCCCCGAGGAGACCGAGATCACACAGCATGACAAGTCATGGGCAGCGTGCGGACATAACAACGCAAGACCTCATAATATCGTTAATTCCCTCTATATCGAGGCGAAGGATCTCGAGAAGACCGTTATCGAGCGTTATGAGCGCTACGAGAAGATCAAGGCCAACGAACAGCGCGCGGAGAGTTACATGACCGAGGATGCGGAAGTTGTTATCGTTGCATACGGCGCATCTTCACGTGTTTCGAGAAGTGCCGTTGATATGGCCCGTGCAGAGGGCATCAAGGCAGGTCTTGTAAGACCCATTACTCTCTGGCCTTTCCCTGTTGACGCGATCGAGAAGACGGTTGCGAACGCAAAGCAGTTCCTTGCTGTCGAGATGAGCATGGGACAGATGGTCGATGATGTAAAACTTGTTGTTAACGGACGCAAGCCCGTGAGCTTCTTCGGACGTACGGGAGGAATCATCCCCACCCCGGCGGAGGTTCTCGGTGAGATTAAGAAATTAGCAGGGAAGGAGGCGTAAGGCAATGGCAGTAGTATTTGAAAAACCTCATGCACTTACTGATGTGCCCTTTCACTATTGTCCCGGATGTACACACGGTATTGTTCACCGCCTCGTTGCAGAAGCAATCGATGAGCTCGGGATCGAAGGTAGGGCCGTAGGTGTCGCTTCCGTAGGATGCTCTGTTTTCAGCTACAATTATTTCAGCTGTGATATGGTGCAGTCCCCTCACGGACGTGCACAGGCCGTTGCGACCGGTATCAAGCGCGCTCAGCCTCAGGATATCGTCTTCACTTATCAGGGTGACGGCGATCTTGCCGCGATCGGTACCTGCGAGACTGTTCATGCCGCAACCCGCGGAGAGAACATCACGGTTATCTTCATCAACAATGCAATTTACGGTATGACCGGCGGACAGATGGCTCCTACCTCGCTTCCCGGACAGGTTACACAGACCACTCCTTACGGACGTGACGTGAAGACTGCCGGTTACCCGATCCGCATGTGCGAGATGCTTTCAACACTTGACGGCGTGGCTCTTGCACAGCGTGTTACCGTTGATAATGTTAAGCATGTGAACGAAGCGAAGAAGGCTATCAAGAAGGCCTTCGAGAACCAGATAAACGGACTTGGTTATTCGATCGTAGAGGTAGTTTCAACCTGTCCCACCAACTGGGGCCTTGCTCCCGCAGATGCGATCAAGTGGCTGCAGGACAATATGCTTCCTTACTATCCGCTCGGTGTTTATAAGGATATTACCGCTTCGGAAGGAGGTGCCAAGGCATGAGTACTATGAATGTTTTGCTCGCCGGCTTCGGCGGACAGGGTATCCTCTTCGCGGGCAAGGTTATGGCTTACTCGGCACTCGTTGAGGGCAAGGAGCTTTCATGGCTTCCTTCATACGGCCCCGAGATGCGCGGCGGCACATGCAACTGCTCGGTCGTTATCAGTGACAAGTCGAT
>CAJOQS010000029.1 GCA_905236925.1 uncultured Lachnospiraceae bacterium
CGGGACCGTTCTTACTCTTCCCTCCCAGTCCACCGCCGTTCTTCGCTGATTAAACTGATATCAAAAACGCAAAGGAGCCTGCCGCACATTAAGCGACAGGCTCTTTTTCAGCTTCCGGTCGATCTGTAAAACTTCATTGCCCGGTTGAAGAACATTGTCATTATCCCAAATACGACCGCTCCGGACAGAGGTGTCACAAACGCGGTCCATACAGGCCAGCCGTACAGGGGCCTTCCCAATATCCACGACGCCGGAACATGCATGGTGAGTGCAAACGGAGCAAATACCGTAAACAGTACCCTTAAGGGCCGCGGATAGATATCTATCGGATACTGGCACGCACTACGCCCTCCGTAGGTTATCGCATTTGCCAGCTCAACAGACTTTACACTGTGGATGCTGAAGATTGCCTCTATCATGAACAGACCGAGGATCAGCATACAGCTCATTAATATCGACTCGGCAAGTGCCAGACCTTTAAGAAGACTCCATTCAACTTCCGACTGCCTGCTGCCGATAACAAGTGCCGTAGTTCCCACGGCGATGCAGGTGATGCGTCTCGGATCCGTTCCGCTGCATAAAACCTGAAGGAGTATTCCTCTCGGCCTCAGCAGCAAAGTATCGAGATGTCCCGTCCTTACCATGGACGGAAAATCTCCTGTCATTCCTCTTCCGAAAAACTCCGTGATATAGAATGAGACCGACATCAACCCGAAGAAAAAGAACAGATTGGCGCCGGACCATTGGTTCAGGCGTTCAAACCGGTCAACGATCAGGATAACGGCGAGCATCTCACCGCCTTCCATGACCAGCTGCGTGAGCATCTGCATGATAAATGAGGCAGGATACTGCAGCTGGCATTTTATCAGCATTCCTATCGAACGGAGATACAGCTTCAAAACATTCATCACACTCAGCCTCCCTGCACTATCATGCGTTTCCTGTTTGCTCTCCACATCCACATTCCGACAAGGATCAGAACGACCGTCCATATTGTCTGGATCAATATGATCCTTGCTGCCTCAGCGGGCTGATAGGCACCTGTATAGAGCCTTATCGGCGCATCGAGAAGCTGCGCGTAGGGCAGAACGGTTATGACTCTCTGCCAGCTGTCCGGGAACAGTGTCAGTGGGAGGAGATTACCCGAAAAGGTTATCATAAGCAGGCTCAAAAGACCCTGCATCCCTCTCGGGTCCAGGGTTCTCATTGTAAATCCCATCGTAATGTTTTCTATCGCGCACATGCACAGAAGTCCCATCATCAGCGCGGCAAGGCCCAGGATCAGTCCCGCTGGGGAATCCGGGAATTGCACTCCCCAGCCCCTGGGCAGAAGAAACGCCATGACCAGCATGGGTATTCCCCGCATCATGCTGCCCATCAGCTTCTGAGCCATGATCCTTGCATAATAGAACCAGTACATATTAACCGGACGACACATGTCGTACGAAATGTTTCCGCTTCTGATCTTGTCCATCAGATCCGGATCCGTCGATATCAGCATCCGGAAACAGGACTGCTGAAACCACACATAGGTCGTAACGCTTTCTATCGGAAGTGCCTGCGGCTTTGAGGCGTAAAGCGCCCGGTAAAGTGCCACCAGAACTATCCCGAAGAACATCTGGCAGGCGATACCGCCTATCATCGCGCCCCTGTACTGAAGCTCCATCCGCAGCCTCATCCGGAAAACGGAGAAATAAGCTCTCATAGATCCATCTCCTTGTACATGGCCGCGATCAGATGATCGATGTTTTCTGGCTGAAGTGTCATTTCCCTGATCGTTCCGGCTTTCTGAAGCTCGGAGAGAAGTGCTGCCGTCGGAAGCTTTGAAGGAGAATAGGTCAGGTTCAGTTCATTGTCCTTTCGCGTAAAATCAGCGCCTTCGGGCAGGTGAAGTTCGGGCGGAAGGGCCTCGTATCTGACATTCGCGGTACGTACCGTATCAAACTTTTCGAGCAGATCGGGCAGTCTTCCGTCAAACAGCTTCTGTCCGTGACCAAGTACCATTACCCTCTGGCAAAGTGCCGCTATATCCTCCATATCATGCGTTGTCAGCATGATAGTCGTTCCGTTTTCCCTGTTTTCCCAATTAAGGAAATCGCGGAGAGCCAGCTTGCTCACCGCATCAAGACCTATAGTCGGTTCGTCGAGGAACAGAAGCTCCGGGCGGTGCAGCAGCGAGCCGCACAGCTCCGCTCTCATCCTCTGTCCCAGACTCAGCAGACGCAGCGGCGTACGCATGAACTCCTCCAGCTGAAGAGCTTCTTTAAGTTCTCCGAGCCTTTGTCTGTAATCGGTCTCCGAAAGACGGTATATGTCCTTCAGGAGCGAAAAGCTGTCAATTATCGGAACATCCCACCAGAGCTGGCTTCTCTGTCCGAATACGACGCCGATGTGCCGGACATATTCCGTTCTTTCACGCCACGGGATCCTTCCTCCGACCGTCGCTTCTCCTCCGTCAGGCGTAAGGATGCCCGAAAGAATCTTTACCGTGGTGGATTTTCCCGCACCGTTGGGGCCGATATATCCTACAAGCTCACCTTTCTCGACAGAAAATGAGATCCCCTTCAGCGCCTCGACAGTCTGTCTGTCACGAAACAGCTTCCCCTTTTCGCGTTTCTTTCTGACCGTAAAGGTTTTCTTCAGCCCGTTTACCTCTATATAGCTCATTTTTCCTCCCAAAAAACATAGCCCTTACGCCTTTGTGATATACCTGTTCACCGCAGGCTTGTTTACCAGCATAACATTTGAATAAAAGACCTTCGAGTCATGAGTAAAATCAGCCGTTCCCGAATATCGTCCGGCTGTGGCCGCAACCGATACCAGACCGATTCCGTTCCCGCCTTTATGCGTTGAAAGGTATCTGTTTCCTCTTTGAAGTACTTTTCCGTTAAAGCCGTTGGAAGCGGCGATATACAGTTCATCTCCCTGTTCCACCGATATTATCAGATTGACAAACCTTCTGTCCGCAGGGATCTGGGCACAGGCGATCATCGCATTCTCAAGTATGTTTCCGATGATGGAGCAAAGGTCCACGCTGTCGATCTCCAGTTTTTCAGGAAGTCCGACCTCTATCTTAAGCTTTGTATCCTGTTCCTTCGCCTGTCGTGAATAGTGGTTAAGAAGCGCGTTCAGGGCGTTATCACGGCAGAAGAATTCCGTATCCTTCTGAGGAAGCGCATCCACATACCTCCTCAGGAATTCCTCTATCGAAGCGTAGTCTTTTTCCGCGGACAGCTCCTTAAGCGTATATATCGTCTGCCTGAAATCATGCCGCACTCTGGAATCGGCTTCGATGTAGCGCTGGAGTGATTCATACTGCTTCTCCTGCATCTCGATCATCTGGTTCCTGCTCTCAGCCTCGGCTCTTTCAACCATGACCTCAACGATATGGTAAAAAACTATGCAGAGCAGGAACAGAAGGATGAACATCAGGATCAGTATCGCAATATAAGCGCTCCCCACCCTGTTCGTATGCAGTGTCCTGTATTTCCGTATGACAGTGACCTGCGCAAAAATGAAGAACAGGCCCGCAACAATCGAAGCCGTCCACCATACTTGCGCAGAGGGCAGATTATCGATGATGAATGACCCGTATCTGTAGGACGGACGGATCACAAGGCCGCAGAACAGAAGGCTTGCGATCAGAACGACAAGATGCCCCTCAACGCTCATGTTCATCAGCAACCCGTCCGGATGAAGGAGGGCGCCGAATACTATAGCCGCGTTACTGATGAAAGACATAAATGAGCAGATCAGGATGAACAGGAACGCGGACTGCGAGATATGGAGCGAACTGGCTCTGTGAAAGGTCATGAAGACTATCAACATACCCGGGAAGTACAATATGCCCCATTCCTGTGAGAAATAGACCGTAACAAAGGCCATCACAGCTGAGATTACCGCGGTAACGCCCGCGATCCTTAATGCCGCCTTCCTGAACGGGATCCTCATATGGTTCCTTGCCGGGGCAAAACAGACCAAGGTTCCCGGCAGCATGAGAAAGTAGGTGAGAAAAGGGAAAATGTATTCCTGAAGGTTCATGCTCTGCCACCTCCGAAGGTCTGTCTGCCGTGAAGCTTTGAAAAAACATAGTTTTTCCTGATCTGATCCAGTCTTTTCTGGTCGCGCACGTTTATCGGCAGACTGATACCACCCTTCAGCTCACAGGAATCCTTTCCGAAGGAGGTGACGCAGTCCATGTTTATGATTATCCCGCGGTTAATCTGAAGGAAGCGGTTGTCCCTTGAAAGAGCGCCGCATAAATCCGAAAAGGTCATGCGCGTCCTGTAACCGTTTCCAAGTTCATCATTTATGACCACGTAATTCTTCTGGCTTTGAGCAAAGACGATCCCGGAAAAAGAGATGCTGTGCTCCTTGCCGTCGATCATGAAGCTTATCCTGTCTTCGCTTTCGGACTGCAGGGCCGTTATCTCGTCAAGCACCTTTGTGACGGATGCGGTGATCAAAGCACTGTCCGGAGACTTCAGGATATACTGAAAGGCATGGACATCGAAAGCGTCGAAGGCATGCTCGTGGCTGGTCGTCAGAAAAACGATGAAAGTATCGTTATCCGATTCCCGGATCTTTCTGGCGGCGTCCACTCCCGTCATCCCGTCCATAAAAATATCCATGAAGATCACGGTGTACTGAAGGGGACGGTAATCCGAAAGAAGCTCTTCCGCACTGTGGAAAGTCCTTATATCCGCATGAAGATGCCTTTTTGACATATACTCATTTATAATGCCGGACATGCGGTCGGTCTCGCGGGACATATCGCCTACCAAAGCTATGTTCATATCTGCTGGCCTTTCATCCTTCAAACGCTCATTTCAGTCAAAGAAAACAATATCATCACACAGGAAAGAATGCAAGAAAAACCGGGACCCCCTCTGGAGGAGTCCCGGTTTCAGACGCATTATACAGACCTGTATTATCAGTTATTGTTCTCGGAATTCTGAACGCTGTCGCAGATGATTGCAAGTGCGATCACAACATCCTGCTTATCCTCATCAAAGATGCGGATACGGTAGCAATCGGACCATACAGTAGCAGCTGTATCAACGTGTCCGATAGCCTTTCCTCCGACAAGGATGTCGAAATCGTAGCCAAGGATATCTCCTGCGATCTTAAGCTCCTGACCATCAACGGTTCCGTTAAGCTCGGGATTGGTGAGCTTCAGCTTCTTCTTGATCCTTGCGATCTCTCTTCCGCCCTTTTCAACGGTATACTCGGGCATGATCGCAACGAGCTTCTTCTTCAGCTTAAGAACCTCAACGCCGCTCTTCTGAATAGAATAATTCAGACGTGCGATATCGCCTTCAACATGGTAAACAGGGTTCTCGTCCAGATCAAAGATATCGAACTTGGGCTTTAACGAAATAGCCTTCTGCTTCATGTACAGGGCAATAGCCTCACCGCTTGAGGTATTTGCTGTTGCGAGCTCGGACTCGGTAACGCTCTCGCCGTTCTCAAGTCTCTTGATAACAGCAAGGAGCTCATCTACGGCTCTGTCAGCGGTAGACTCATCCTCGTTCTTGTGGCCGAGGAACATTCCAACACCCATGTTAAGAGCGGTTGCAACACTGCTTACGCCGTCGGTTCCGATCTTTCCCATGATGATCTTGTTCTTGTCTACTCTTACAAATACATCAAAATCATCGGAAACCTTCTTGTACATAACAGACTGGGTTCCCTTGATGTCGCCCATTACGGGAGTTCCGAAGCTTACCTTGATCCCGGAAAGCTCTGAAAGCAGATCCTCATTGGTGAAATTTCTCTTGTTGTCTACACTGGCGTAACCCATGTTTCCGCCGCCGGAAAAATCAAATAATCCCATTTTTATGTCTCCTTATGTGTTTTGTATTATTTCTGAACAGCATCTTTGCTGTCTCATTCATGAATGATCAGACGGGGCTCGCCGTCAAGCTTTACGAGCTCATGGCTGGTGAAGTACTCCTCAAGCACGTTGGGGGATTTGGTCGCCACTTCAACGGGCTGCCCGTTCTTCTTGATCTCGTCGAGCGAAACGCCGAGGAACTCGCCGATGCTCAAGAAGTGATATCTCTGCATCGCAACGGTAAATACGTCGCCATCCTCTACTTCCCTTCCATTCATCTTCAGCGAAAGGATGCTGTGTGAGGGACGGTCAAATTCGCAGCAGAATCCGCGAGAGAACTGGTACCACTCGTTATGCTCACTGTCAAGGAAGGACTCCTCACGGAGCATATACTTTACAATACGGCGGAGCTGCGCACCGGTGACTTTGAAGGAATACATGGGATCGCCGAAAGGGAAGATCTCCATATAATCCTTAAGTGTAACGATCGGCCCGAGCACCGGCTTACGGATGCTTCCCGATGCGAGCAGAACGAGATCAACACCCAGCTGCTCTCTCATTCCCTCTGCCATCAGGTCGCCGAGCTCTGTCTCCATGTTGCGGCGGGGATGTGTATAAGCACGGGGGAATCTGGTGAGAATGCGTCCGTACTTCTTGTCGGTCACGTTCTTGTACTTGTTGATAACCTCTTCGAGCGCCTCGTCACGGGGGCAGTTGTCAGCCGTGATAGGGATGCACTGCCAGGTATATGAATCTATGCAGTTGTTGTCGGTATCGACCATGATATCAAAGCGTCCGATCTGATCCGTTCCGATAGCTGCCTGAACGATGGGAATACCCGCCACTTCACAGGGCTCGCTCAGAAGCGTGTGGCTGTGTCCGCCGATAATAACATCCACGCCCCATGCAGGGTCAAGAGCAGCAGCAAGCTTCTTGTCCTCTTCAAATCCGATGTGAGTAAGAAGGACCGTGAAGTCGATGTCTGTCGTTCGGTACGCGTCACAGATCTTTCCGACTTCGGCTGCCGCGTCCTCAAGGTCTACCAGTGTTCCGATAAGGCCTTCGTTCTTGGTGCTTGCGAGCACATCCTGAGTAAGTATACCGATGAACAGCACGCGCATGCCGTCGATCTCTTTGATGAAATGCGAATTGAACAGACGGACTCCGTTGAGCTTCAGGTACATGTTTGCATTGATGATCGGGAATGTTGCGCACTTCTCAATAAAGAGAAGATGTGCAAGACCGTAGTCGACCTCATGGTTGCCGAGCGTAACCACATCGGGAGCCAGCAGGTTCATGATCTCTATGGTCGAAATACCCTGGAATTCACTGTCGATCAGAGATCCACGGAACATATCACCGGAAACGGTGTAGATAACGTTCTTTTCTTCGTTGCGAACCTTGTTTACATAGCCGGACAGGCGCGAAACGCCTCCGACGAGATTCTCATCAACCTTTTCAGCAAGGAAATCTCCGTGCAGATCATTGGAATGAAGAATAGTGAGTTTCTTAAGGTTTTTCATCTGTTTACTCCTTTTTTAGTCTTACGAGAAAAAGCTGCCAAAATCGAAGCCGGTGGGCATCGGAAGTGTGAGCATGTAGATAGTACCGATAAGTAATCCGGCAAGAGCTATGAAAAGTACTACCTCACGGTTGGGGATCCTCTTGAATATTCCAACGATACCAAGAAGGAAAAGTACTACGGAGAAGATAACGTTTACAAGGTTGAAAGCGTCTCCGTTCGCATTGTCCTTCTCACCCTGCTCAAGAGCCTCTCTTGATTCCTCAAGGAGTGCATTAGCCGTTTCATAATAACTTTCGATCATTCCCTCAACTTCAAAGGGAGAATCCATATCGTCAGTCATCTGGTCAACAGCATTAATGAGTGCTTCTGTTCCGTTCTGCTGAATATAAGTCTCGATCTTTGCTTCGATCATCTCGTATCTGAGTTCATCACCCTCTGCCTCGGCGAGTTCCTGATCAAAAGTGTATTCGGTAAGTGTGTTCCATGTAAGAAGGTCGGAAAGATAATTCTGGAATGCTGCGTTGTACTCCGCATTACCTTCTGATGCAAGGTTGTTGCTCTTAGTATAATTTGTAGCCTGGTTTCCGCCGTGAAGCGAGCCTATCCATGATGCCCACGCCGTAAGAAGGGCGGTTATGCCCAGAAAAACAGCTACAAGTATTTCAATTGTGCTTTCGCTGAGAAGTGTCTTCTTCTCCTGCTTGATCTCTTTTGTTTCCTCTCCCATTTCAAATGGTCTCCTTTGTTCTTTTATTCTTGTGCCCTTCCGGGACCTGTGCGGTTTTCCTTCTGCGCACGCAGTCTTATCCGGGCACCGTCATGGGATGGTAGCATTCCTTGCTGCCTTAATCAATAGCTCTGGGATGAATGTCATGTTTTCAGGGACGAATGTCAAAGCCCCTTTTTCTGCCCATATCATTCGTCCCGTTTTTTTCGTCATTCGTCCCAGAGCTATGGAAATACATCGCGGTTTCTGTTATCATCCGACGTTGAAAATCTATTATTGAAAGGAACAATAGATCCGAATGGAAAAGAAAAGCAGCTTTATAAAGAAACTCCTTGTAGGTATCCTTGCTGCCCTCGGAGTTCTGTTTATCATCCTTATGATCCTTCCGGATGACGAAGAGGACCCCGGCAATGACGTAAGGCAGAGACAGGAGGCCGACGTGGATGTGACCGCAACTGCCCCTCCTCAGGAAAAGACACCCTCTCATAGTGTACGGGTCGTATCCGTCGGACGCAGTACCAAGTCCGCCACGGTCATGATCTACGTGAACGGCTCAGATCTCGAATCCGAGAACGGCGAGGCATCGGAAGATATTTCCGAAATGCTGGCCTCCGGTATAGGAAGCAATGTTAATGTCGTACTCCAGACCATGGGAACCAAGAAATGGAAGGATTACGGAATTTCTTCAAAAACAGCTCAGACCTACACGATCGAAAACGGGAAGCTGAATCTCGTGCGTGACAAGCTCGGACAGCTTGACTGCACCGCAGCGGATACTCTTTCCGAATTTATAGGCTACTGCAAGGACAATTACCCTGCGGAGCGCTACTTCTTCCTGTTCTGGGATCACGGCGGGGGACCTGTTTACGGCTTCGGCTATGACGAATGGCAGGATGAAGATGACAGCCTTACGATCGCGGAAATGTCAGAAGCGTTTTCCGAGCATACCGACATCCACTTTGATATCATCGGTATGGACTGCTGCATCATGGCAAGCCTCGAAACCTGCTATGCACTCGCTCCCTACTGCAAATACACTTTGCTTTCCGAGGATTTTGAGTCTGCTCTCGGCTGGAGCTACACCGGCTGGATGAAGAGCCTCGAAGAGAATCCGGGTATCTCGACCACTCTTCTCGGAAAATACATAATAGATGACATAATCGAAACCAACGAAAGCGAGACCTACGGCGATTCCGCCTGCATGGGACTGTTTAATGTTTCTACCTCGCAGACTCTGTTCAACACCTGGAAGGCATGGGCTTACAAGAACGAGTCGGCTCTTATGAAGAAAAACTACAGCCGCCAGCACAGGGCAAAGAAGCGTAACGGCAGAGGCCTGTTCGACTCCTGGGGCTTCGACGAAAGCGACGTTACTCTGTCCGATTATTACATCAGCGATATTCTGGCGATAGTCGAAAACATCGATAACAAAAGTGACGAGGCCAAGGCCCTTACTTCCGCTTTAAAGGCATCTGTTGCATACTACGGGCATACCTCGGAAAAGAACGAGCTGACGGGTCTTGCGGTTTCCCTTCCCTACGGCGATTCAAAGTTCTATAAGCAGCTTAAGAAGGTCTATACAGATGTAGGTTTTGATTCGGAATATATAG
>CAJOQS010000030.1 GCA_905236925.1 uncultured Lachnospiraceae bacterium
CCTGCATAAGCACGCCGCGATAAATGTTGTTTCAAAGGAGTGCACCTCGAACGACTATGCGGGAAGGAAGCCCGAAGAAATAATGGAGCTTATGCAGAAGGAGGCAGAAGGACTTACCATCCTGACGCAGGGCGGAGGAGACATGCTTTACGGAAGACACGGAGAAGAACTTCGCCGCATGAAACCTTTTTCTGTAGAGGTCAGAAGTACCCTTGGCGCCGGAGACACGTTCAAGGCGGGATGTGTCTATGCGCTTCTTAACAACATGACAGATGAGGAGACGGTCCGCTTTGCAAGTGCCTGTTCAGCAGTGGCGATCTCGCGCTTTCCGCTGCCTTTGAACCCTCCCCGTCTCAATGAGGTTAATGCGCTGTTGAAAAAAGAGAGTTGACAAGGAAACTCACTATCGCTATAATCCCTTACAGTGGACAGCGAAGGGCTGGCAGGCGAAGGGCGTCCGTTGACATATATATTTTGGTATTAATTTGAATTTGTAACTGTAGTCGGATTTCTGGAAAGGAGGTAAAAACTGATGATCAATATGGTTGAAATTAAAAGCAGGGAAAATTGTATAACTGAAGTATCGGCTTTTGCCTCGGGACTCAGGGGATAAGACTTTTATAAAGTGTATCTTCAGGGCCGCGGTGCAATTGCACCGCGGCCCTTTTGCGCGTTAAAACGAGAGTTCTCAGACAGGCGAACGCCCGTGTCATGTGGATTCACACCGATGCAAGCAAACTTGCAATAGATGTGAAACAAATGGCAGCAACACGAGGTGCATCTGAGAGCCGAGCGCACGCGACATCAAAGCGGACTCTGTCCTCGAGATGCGCGCGAGAGCCCCGAGATAACAAACAGCTTTTTATAAAAAGGGAGTTGAGAAAAGAGTAATGAAACTCGGAAAGTATTTAAGAAAGTATTGGTATTTATATATCTTTGCGATCATCTGCCTTCTGTTCTACGAGGGACTTGATATGGTCGCTCCGCAGGTTGCGAAAAGTCTGGTAGATGATGTAATCATGGGCGGGAACGTCAGCCTTCTTCCCGGTCTGCTCGGCATCTTGCTGGTTGTAGGTGTGGGAAGAGTTATTTCCGGATACGGAAGAGAATTCACCTTTGACCGTGTCAGCTTCCGCTGCGCGACTGATATCCGCAAGAATTTCATGTCGCACATCCAGAAGCTTGGTGTTGACTTCTTCGACAGAACTAACACCGGTGAGATCATGTCGCGTGTGACCGAGGACGTTGATCAGGTACAGGGCGCATTCGGCTTCATAGGAATGCTCGCCATACAGATAGTTCTTCATACGGGACTGGTACTGTTCTTCATGTTCCGGATCAGCTGGAAGCTTACTCTGTTTCCGCTTGTAGCGCTGCCGATATGCGGCGTGCTCGCCATTGTCCTCGAGAAGAAGCTGGACAAGGTCTATGACGACATCAGCGAAGAAAACGCCAAAATGAACACCGTTACCGAGGAGAATCTGGCAGGTGTGCGTGTCGTAAAGGCTTTTGCAAGAGAAAAGTTCGAGATAGCAAAGTTCCTCGGACACAACAGGACATATTATGATCTTAACATGAAAATGACGATGGAATGGGTTCGTTATGATCCTGTCTTCCATCTTGTTACACGCCTTCTGCCTCTTAGCTCGATACTGTTCGGCGGTATCCTTGTTATCAGGCAGGAGATCACGCTCGGCGAACTCAGCGCTTTCGTTGGCTACTGCGAGAACGCCGTATGGCCCATGGAAATGCTCGGATGGATAGCGAACTCCATTGCATCTGCGATCGCTTCAAAGAAGAAGCTGGACAAGTTCTATAAGGAGATCCCTTCCATCGGAGATGCTTCAGAGTCCAAAGCAGATGAGAACTTCGAATTCAAGTCTCTTGAGTTTGAGCATGTAAGCCTTACCATTGGCGAGAAGGAGATATTAAAGGACATCTCGTTCAAGCTTAAGGCCGGTGAGAGCCTTGGCATCATGGGTGCCACCGGATCGGGCAAAACCAGCATTATCAATATGATACTCCGTTTCTACGATCCGAACGAAGGAACTATAAGGATCAACGGCACGGATATCCGTGAAATGCCCGTCGAACAGGTCAGAAGATGCTTTGCGACCGTTATGCAGGATGTTTTCCTGTTCTCGGATACCATCGCGGAGAATGTGCGCCTCGGACGTAAGAGCAGCATTACCGCTGACGAGATAGATAAAGCCCTTGCAGACTCCTGCGCGAAGGAATTCGTATCGAAGCTGGCTGATGGCACCGAAACGATCATCGGTGAGCGCGGAGTGGGTCTTTCCGGCGGACAGAAGCAGCGTATCAGCATGGCCAGAGCCTTTGCAAAGCATGCGCCTGTGCTGATCCTTGACGATGCGACATCTGCACTTGATATGGAGACCGAAAGAAAGGTTCAGCAGAATCTGAACGCGGTCCGCGGATCATCGAAGATCATCGTCGCACACAGGATATCATCTCTGCGTCGTTCCGATGAGATCATAGTTCTTGAGAACGGACGAATCATCGAACGCGGTGACCACGACAGCCTTATGAAAGCGGACGGTTATTACCGTCAGACCTACGAGGCGCAGTACGGTGATATGCTTGATGACGCTTCCGAGGCGGATGTCCAGACGGCATGATGCTCCAGCGGCGGAAGGAAAGCTTGGGACAGAGTAAGGAAGGAATAAAGATTTATGAGTAGAAATGCAACAAAACAGGACGAGCAGTTAAGCAGCACGAGTAAGCTGAAAACACTGGCACGCCTGTTCAGATATCTTCTGGATTACAAGGGTCTGATAGCGCTGGTATTTCTGATAATGGCGGTATCGACGGCTATATCCATTGTAAATCCTCTGATCATAGAACGGGCGATAAACGTTCACATAGCAAATAAAGATACAAAAAACCTGATAATACTGTGCAGCTTCGGTCTGGGACTGAACTTCGTAATGGCGGGAATGGTCAAGGCCAGAATATACCTCATGGGCAAGATGTCCAACGATGTTCTTGCCAAGGTCAGAAAGCAGCTGTACGAGCATATTCAGACACTGGGCTTCGGTTTCTTTGACAGCCGCCCCACAGGAAAGATCCTTTCGAGGATCATGAAAGACGTTTCCTCCATGAAGGACGTTCTTTCAAACAGCGTAACAACACTTATACCCGATGCGGTCATGCTCATCGCGGTCGTGATCATAATGGTACTGAAGGACTGGAGACTGGCGCTTGCTTCTCTCTGGAGCCTTCCCATCATGATAGTCGGTGTCTGGATAGTACAGACCAAGGCGCATAAGGGCTGGCAGGTTTTCAGGAAGAAGAACTCAAACATGAACGCCTTTGTTCATGAAGATGTTGCCGGAATAAGGATCGTCCAGAGCTTCAGCGCGGAAAAAGAAGCACAGGAAACCTTTGACGATCTTGCGGAGCAGCACAATAAGAGCTTCAGGGATGCCGTTATATGGGCGGATCTGTTCGGACCGGTAACGGATATCTGCTGGGCGGTAGGCCTTATAGCCATGTATTATGTGGGAGTAAAGGCTCTCGGCGTCAGCAATGTACCAGTAGGAACTTTGGTTGCCTTTGCGTCGTATGTAGGCATGTTCTGGCAGCCTTTAATGAACCTCAGCAATCTGTACAACCAGCTTGTGACAAATATCGCAGGTGCGGAACGTATCTTTGAAATATTGGATACCAAGGCTGAGATAACAGACGAGCAGGCAAAATGCGAGCTTCCAGAAGTCAGCGGCGCAGTTGATTTCGAGCATGTAAGCTTTCATTATGACGATGATCCCGATGTTCTCAGGAATGTAAGCTTCCATATCAAGCCCGGACAGATGATAGCGCTTGTCGGACCGACAGGAGCAGGAAAATCAACTATTGTCAATCTCGTCTCAAG
>CAJOQS010000031.1 GCA_905236925.1 uncultured Lachnospiraceae bacterium
GATCATAGCCGCCGCGATCCGCCTTTTTACTGAGCTCTTCTTCATATTTCATCCTTTCAGACCTTGCGGTACAGGTCAACGAAGGGCCGGGACCGAAGTCCCCGACCCTTCTAAAACATTCTTTTTCTCTGTCTGTTTCCGGTATACTCCGCGAACAACCCTCATCAGGGCATCAAAGCAGTCCCTTGTCGGTCTTCTTGACGTGCTTGAATACCTCTTCGAATCTGTTAAGCGCTTCGTCGATTATCTCGGGAGTATCTGCAAGCGATGTATACAGACGGCTTCCTGCCAACGTCACGATACCGTTGGCCATATATGCCGCACCCATGCGCTCCATTGAATCCTTGCGGACATACATCATATCCTTGTGCTTTAACAGTCCGAGAGCTGACTTTAAGAAGCTCATGGATGAGAAGTCAAAGCTCATTGCGCCGGTGCATTCAAGATGTACGATCGAGCCCTGGTTATACGCAACGAACGGAAGTCCGTACTTGTCGATAAGTCCCTTCAGGCCGTCGCAGAGCCTGTCGCCCATGCGTCCCGCAACCTCGCAGGCATTGGTGCGTTCGATCTCCTTGATCGCGGTATAGCCGGCGATGCAGGAAAGCGGATTTGCCGATAAGGTTCCGCCGACATACGCTCTGTGCTTGCCGGTCGCAAGTCCCGCAGCCATAAGTCCGGCATATTCCTTCTTGCCGCCTACTCCGCCTGCTGCCGGATATCCGCCGGCAACGATCTTACCGAAGATAGTCAGATCCGGAACAACGTCAAAGTAGCCCTGTGCACCCGAAAGTGCGACTCTGAAGCCTGTAACAACCTCATCAAAGATGAGCAGAGCACCGTATTTGTCGCAGAGCTCGCGAACACCCTTGTTGTATTCATGCGCAACGGGTCTGGTACCGCTCTCGGGACCAACGGGCTCTAAAAGAACGGCTGCTGTGCCGCCCTTTAAGCGGTTCAGCTTCAGCATCCTCTCAAGCATGTCAAGATCATTGGGTCTTACCTCGTCGGTCTTACCGAAGCAGCTGCCCGGGATACCGTGAGATTCAAGCAGGTTGCGGCTTCCGGGAATCTTGAGTCCGTAGACCATCTGATCCGACCATCCGTGATAAGCGCCGCCGACCTTGATGATGCGCTTCTTGCCGGTGGCAATGCGGGCTATTCTCAGGGATGCCATAACGGATTCGGTACCCGAGCCCAGCATTCTGAACATCTCGACATTGGGCATATGCTTGTTGATCTCGCGCGCGATCAGCATTTCCGATTCATGAAGAAGTCCGGTAACCGGTCCGCAGTCATTCAGAAGCTCGATGACCTTCTCTCTGATCACCTCATAGTTGCTGCCAAGGATAGTGGGGCCGCCGGCCTGAAGGAAATCAATATACTTGTTTCCGTCCTTGTCGTAGAGATAAGCGCCGTTCGCCTTCGACATGCACATCGGGAAAGGCTTGTTGAACGCAAGGTTGTGCTGAACACCGCCGGGGATGTATTTCTGCGACTCCTCGAACACAGCGTGGCTTTCCTTGCACTTTTCATCGTAGTATTTCAGGACGGTGTTCTGATAGTAATCGTCATCCACCTCCCAGATAGGCTGTGAAGTAAGATTCTTCAGCCTTGCATTGATATCCTTGGGGTCATCCCATCTGCTGATTCCGCAATTATTCATTGATATGCTCCTCCTCTTTTATGTTGGTGTCAATTGATTTTCCGAATACGATAAACCTGTCGTACAGGTATTCCAGAGACAGATTCAGTACCATGTTGATGCCGGTCACGAGATAATCGTTCCACATTCTGGTGTCTGCAAGGTAATTTCCGAGCAGAGTCGTTACAGGTGTGAACACCGTATAGAACAGTGCCACAAGCGCCATGGCCTTCGGAACGCTGGCGGCGCTTTTAAAGGTGAACTTCCTGTTGAGCGTGAAATTCCATACGACCGACAGCACCAGGGCTATAAGGTACCTGGGCCAGTAGGGCATATCTGTCAGTTCGGTAAGAAGCGTAAAGGAACCTGCCTCGATCACTCCCGCCGATATCGAAAAACCAATGAATTTCAGCGTCCGGATCAGTTCCTTTCTTCTGTTGTCCGGCTTAAGCTCGGTCATTTCTTCTGCCATAGACGGGCTCCTTTCATGAATTCTTTTTCTTTGAATACTTCTTTGTGTAAACAAAATGCATCAGGCAGCAGTCAAACCATCCGATCCTTTCACTGCTTCCTTTTCCCTCTGCATTCATATCGGTGATCGCGGACTTCTCAAGCAGCAGCCTCAAAGCCTCGGCATCATCACTGTCCATGCCGTGAATGACCGCGCCGCAGTCCTTTACAAACACCGCGCAATGCTTCTTTAAGGCATTTTCCACGGCTTCGGGCGAATTGACGACTACCTCAACCTTTCTGCCGATCATCTGGGCCATGTCATCAAGCCTTGCCGGCATCGGCCTGTCATCGCGGGATCTGAGCACAACATCCTTTGCCGTTACGGCCTGAATGTTGGGATCCTTATTCCCCTGCATGAACAGGATCGGTTCGGCAGCCTTATCCCCATTGGTGCTAAAGCGCTCGGGGTATTTAAGGTTTCTTCTGCAGATCTCTTCGAGCAGCGCGGCATTCTCAAATGCCTTTTCCTTTGTTTCCGCAGCGATCAGCGCTCCGTGATCCTTCATAAGTATGGTGTGGTTTCCCGCCTCCATGACTTTGCGAACCGCTTTTTTCAGTTTCCCTGTTCCGGGCAGTCCGTAGCCCGCCTTTCCTATTCCTCCGAGGCGTTTTCTTTCTTCCCCGGTCACGTCAAGCCCTTCGAAGCCCGCAACAGAGATCGCCGAAGCATACACCTGATGCGTATGGATCACGAACCCGACTTCGGGAAATATCTCATAGGCTGCGGCATGGATGCCCTTCTCGCTGGAAGGCTTCCTTTTGCCGTTCCATTCCATTGTCGTCCTGTCGACCAGCACAAGGTCCTCATCCGTTGTGCGGACATAGTCGAGTCCGCTCGGAGTGATAAGAAATGTCGTGTCGCTGACCCGGGCACTGATATTTCCCCATGTTCTGGCGACCAGTCCCTCTTTAAGAAGCTCCCGTCCCGTGGAAGTCACAAGTGCCCTTAATTCATTCTCATTCATCTGCCGCTCCTCTTAGCCGTTCAGCTTTCTGAAATTCTTCTTGTTGCTCTCGTAGAGCTTTCTGAATACCTCGTAATTCGTGTCGTAAACTTCTTTTGAAGTGCTGTCCGGGAAATATGTCCTGTCAAGGCTTACAAGCTCGTTTGCGTAGCCAAGATCCGGTATCTTCTTAAGATCCTCGGCCACAAGGAGTGCCGCGCCGACCGCACCAACGTCCTTGCTGAGCTTGACCGTTTCCACGGTCTTTCCGGTGATGTCGGCAAGCATCTGGCAGGTTACCTCCGAAAGCGCGCCGCCTCCGACGAACCTCAGGGTATCCGATGTTTTTGTCTTATTGTCCTGACATTCCAGCATCCAGCGCAGATGGAAGCAGATTCCCTCAAGCACTGCTCTTAGCATGTCGCGTTTTCCGGTCTCAAGCCTGATATTGAAGAACATTCCTGCTGCCGCGGGATCCTCAAACGGGCAGCGGTTTCCGTGAAGCCAGGGAGTGAATATCACGCCGTTGCTTCCCGCGGGAACCTGAGCAACCACCTTGGACATGTAGTCATACAGACTTGTATATTCCTTCTCTACCGAATCGGTCACATCCTTCTTCTGGAGATAGATGTTTATCTCATCCATTACCATATGGTCCTTGACCCATTCGAAGCACTTGCCGGCTGTTTCCATCTCGGCAAAATAGTTGTAGAGATCATCCTGGGCGCCTACAATACCCGCGATCATTGCGTTGATGTCGACGAGCTGGCGGTCTATGACAGTGCCTACCCAGCCCGACGTTCCCCAGTAGACATGAGTGTCTCCGAGCTTGGTCGCTCCGGCTCCTATTCCTATCAAGGTAGCGTCTCCGCCGCCTCCGTATACGGGTGTGCCCGCCTTAAGTCCAAGCTCCCTGGCAACCTCGGGCAGAAGCCCGCCCGCAACCTCGTCGCAGCCGATTATCCTGGGAAGATGCTCGTACTCAACCCCGTACATTCTGCAGAGCTTTTTGCTCCAGCAGTTCTTCCCCTTGCGGCTGTCATAGAGGAAGGTGGAATAGGCCGAATCCGGAGTCATGATGCACTCGCCTGTCATCCGGCAGATAAAGTACTCCTTGACATCCAGCCATTTATATACCTTTGAGAACAGCCCGGGTTCATTCTTCTGGACCCATTTGTATTTCCAGAGGGGATCCTTGACGCTTGTGGATGCGGCGTGCGTAACGATCATGCTCTTAAGAAGCATACGCCAGTTGACTCCGGCCACGCACAGACCGAACTGCTCGGTCTGCCTCATGACTTCGCCTGCGCGCTGATCCATGTAACTCATCGGACGTCTGAGAGGCTTTCCGTCGCGGTCAACGAGCACAAGGCCCTGCATCTGCGAGCAGAAGGAAATACCGACTATCTCGTCGGGAGAAACTCCGGTCTTGGAAATAAGCCCCTTCGTGGTACGGATTATCGCATTCCACCATTCCTTGTCATCCTGCTCGGCTCCGCCGTTATCCAGGATGTAAAGGCCGTAAGTGCAGTATTCTCCGCCGATGAGCCTTATCTCGCCGTCAATAGAGAAAAGACATGATTTGACGCCGGTTGTCCCGACATCGTAAGACAGTACGTAATTCATATAAACCCCCTTTTTGCAGATCCGCGGAAAGCATCAGATCCCAAGTGCTCCGTAGATAAAACCTACCATTGCCTTGCCGACCGCTTCCGGATTGTCACAGTTTTCCGCTCCGCAGTATACCTTCATTCGCTCACTGTAATAATCACAGGTCAGTGAAAACTGAAGCATCATCAGAAGATTGTCAAAGAAAAACGCCAGTATTCTCGGATCGCCGGATATCCGGACCATTCCGTCCTTTTCCGCCTTATCCATAAGACCCGCATAGACCTTCGCGCTCATGCCCTCGATCCTTGAGGCCAGCTTCGAAGCGAACCGCGCGCAGCTTCCGGTCGTTATCTCGTGATACATCCGGTAATAGCTCCGGTGCTCGGCCGCTGCCTCGATCAGATCACTGACTATGCGCTCGATGCAGTTCTTCAGGTCATCCTCATTCCTGATAACATTCTCCATGACCTGCTGAAGCAGTTCGAGCGAATAATCGACACAGGCCAGGAAAAACGAATCCTTGTCTTCGTAGTACTTGTAGATGACCCCGACGCTGACTCCCGCCCTTTTAGCTATACCGGACATGGCAGTCTTCTCAAGTCCGTTCTCCGCGAACTCTTCGATCCCTGCCTCGATGATCTTCTCCAAAGTCGCATCATCAAGCTTTTTATGCATTGAACACCCCATTCAGATCGTTCTCGTGAACGATAATTCACATCTGTTTTCATTATCACTCACAACTCCGGAAAAGTCAAGAAAAAAACACCCGGATCAGTCTCCGAGTGTTTTCTCTATAAAGTTCTTTAACATTTCGAAGTATCCGTCGGGGTCAACGATCGCGGAAGCAGCGTGTCCGGCGTTATCGACGAGCCTCATCTCCTTCTCTCCGGGATTGTTTTCGTATATCCGCCTGCAATGCTCCGGAACGATAAAGTCATCTGCCGCGCCATGCACGCATAACAGAGGTATCGTATTCTGCTTCACTGCCTCCGCAGGCTCCGCAGCCTTGAAGGATATCCCGTACATGATCCGTGCCGCGATGTCCGTGGGATATACCATAAATCCAGGGACATGCAGCTTCTTCATGCTGCCCTTAAAAACGGTGATGATATCGGCAAAGGCACAGTCCTCGACAGCAAAAGATACATTTTTCTTAACAGCCTCATTCTTGAGCGACATAAGTACAGTGGATGCTCCGAGCGATTCTCCATGGATCCCGATGACGATGTCCGGTCCGTACCTCTTCGCTGTGTCCTCGATGACATCGACAAGAAAATCAACCTCGCGGACAGAGTAGCTGCAGGGCTCCGCCGCATTCTCGCCGTGTCCTCTTTCATCGAACATGACGCAGTTGAACCCCAGCCTGCGGTAATGAACGGCATACTTCAGCATTCCGAAACGGTTGTCGGTGTATCCGTGCGCAAGTACGACATACCGGTTTCCGGCTTCCGGCGCGGGCAGGTATGAGACATGAATATCCTCGTTCCTGCTGCTTTTTACGATGTAGTCGGTGAACAGGTCCCGCGTGATCCTGGAGGCGTCCCTAACATGCTCCTGCTGCCATTTCCATGCCTGATCGAGAGTCTGCCTCCTGCCGTGTACGATAAACGAAGCAAATACAGCACATACGGCGCAGAACAGCACTATAAGCACAGCTATCACAATCAAAGCCACTTTCATTTTTCTCATCTCCGTCCTTCCTCTACTCCGTATTTTACAGGAAACACCGGGCTTTGTAAAGAATCCGCCGCCTGTCCCGCGCTTGATTTTTCGCCGTTTTGGAGATATCATTAACTGAGTATCATCACAAATAATGAATC
>CAJOQS010000032.1 GCA_905236925.1 uncultured Lachnospiraceae bacterium
CGCCCGCTTCGCGGGCTTCTTGCTCATGTCGCCGCGGTGACTAAAGTCACCCGGCTTTCGAAATCCCTCCACGAGACCTCGAAAGCAAGCTTTCAGGTCTCGTGAAAGGTCTTTCGGTGTCGCTGAATAGTAACTCTTATTCGCATATGAACGTAATGAAGGTACCCGGCTTGTCGCCGCCGCACCTCTGTCCATGGGGGATGCGGGGATCGAAGTAGATACTGTCGCCTTCCTCCAGCTTGATCTCCCTGCTTCCGAGAGTGACGATGATCGAGCCCTCGGTCACAAGATTGAACTCCTCGCCGTTGTGCGTAACAAGCTCCGCGGGTTCATCGGAGGGATCGATGGTAACCTGAAGAGGCTGCATCTTCTTATGCGTGAACCTGAATGCCAGATCCTTGAAAACATAGCCCGGCAGTCTTTCGATTATCTGACCCTGACCCTTCCTGACGACATGATATGTATCAAGCTTGGCTGCTTCTCCGGTCAGTATCTCGGCAAAATCCACGTTGCATCTGCGCGAGATCTCATAAATGACGCTGATGGGAATGTTGCGGCCCGACTGCTCGTATTCCCTGTAAGTTTCGACATCGATGCCAAGCAGCTCCGCAAATTCTTCCTGCGTATATCCGCAGGCATCGCGCAGACCGGCGATCCTCTCGGCTATCTCCCTGAATTCTTCATTCATGAGTATGCTCCTTCCTCGTTTCTATTCACAGTGCAAGTGTTGAGCTGCAAGTAAACTTGCGCTTTACACTTGGCGCTGATTAGCTGTGAATAGTAACACTTCATCACATTAAAGTAGAGTATATCGCAACCAAATCTTCATTGCAAGAACGATTCTGAATAACCGTCTCCTCAATTGAACGCGCAGGAGACCTTGCGGCGTATCAGCCTTCCGTATCCGGCCTCTCCCTTATAAACTCCGTCCTCATATACAACACTTCCGCGGGACATCGTAAGAACCGGATAACCCTTCAGCTTCATTCCCTCGTAGATGGTGTAATCCACATTCGAATGCATATTGCCCGATGATATCGTAAACTCCTTTGCGGTGTCGTAAAGAACGATGTCCGCATCCCTTCCGGGTTCGATCGCACCCTTCGTATTGCAGCCGAAGATATCGGCCGGTTTCTTCGAGCAGAGCGCGACAGCCTTTTCAAACGTTATCATTCCCTTGTTCGCCGCGTTGAGCATATAGGGGTACATGTTCTCGATACCCATGACGCCGCAGGGTGCAAGAGTGAAATCCTTCTTTCCCCAGTCCTTCTCAAAGCTCTGGGCGGGACAATGGTCTGTGGCTATCGTGTCGATCACGCCGCGGCTTATGCCTTCCCAGAGGGCTATCTGGCTTTCCTTTCCCTTCATCGGCGGTGAGCAGATAAAGCGGATGCCGTCTTCCCTCTTGAAAACCTCGTTGGTAAAAGCCAGATAGTGAGGGCAGGTCTCCGCAAAAACAGGCCACCCCTCCGCTTTCACGCGGGCAATGAACCTGACGCCCTCCGCGTTTCCGAGATGCACTATGTAGATAGGAGCACCTGCCGCGCGGGCAAGCGTAACAGCCCTTACATCGGCCTCCTCCTCGGCGATCTCAGGTCTTGAAAGATAATGATACCAGACATCTCCAAGGCCTTCTTTCTTAAATTCCTCTCTTTTTGCTTCAACTATTCCGTGGCTCTCGGCGTGCACCGTGATAAGTGAACGCGCGTCCCGCGAAGCCTGCAGCAGTTCAAATAGCGCCTTATCATCGAGCCCGAAGGCGTATGTCATGTAGGCCTTGATGCTTGTGAAGCCCTGCTTTACCATTTCAGATATTTCATTCAGCCTGTCTTTGTTGACCTCGCTGATGCCGCCGTGGAACGCATAGTCGACACACGCGGCATTCTCGGCAAGCGCGATCCTGTCTTCGATCTCCTTAAGCATCGGTTTCCCGTGCTCCTGAAGAGTATAATCAAAGACAGTGGTGGTTCCGCCGCACGCCGCAGCCCTTGTTCCGGATTCATATCCGTCTGCGCTGACGGTCTTGCCCATGGGCATTTCAAGGTGCGTATGCGCATCAATCGCTCCGGGAAGCACCAGAAGCCCCGAGGCATCAATTGTCCTCGCGGCAGTTTTCGATGTTATCCCGGTTCCGACCTGAACGATCTTTCCGTTCCTTATCAGCACATCACCCTTAAAGGATCCTCCGGCGTTGACGATCCTTCCGCCCTTGATAAGTATTTCCCCTGTTTCTGTTTTCATCTGTAACCCCCCTTATAGTATCTTCTAATGATTTAGAGCGGCGGCTGCATTCACTTGGGTGCCGGGAGCAGAGCGTCCTCGGTA
>CAJOQS010000033.1 GCA_905236925.1 uncultured Lachnospiraceae bacterium
CCGTTGAGTATTTTGTATCCTATTACGACTACTATCAGCCCGAGGCGTATGTTCCCTCGACCGATACGTACATCGAGAAGGATTCCGCGATCAACGACGAGATCGACCGTCTCCGTCACTCCGCGACTGCTGCGCTGGCGGAAAGGCGTGATGTCATAATAGTTGCGAGCGTGTCCTGCATTTACGGCATAGCCGCGCAGGAAGACTATACCGAGATGACCCTTTCCCTGCGACCGGGAATGACTGCGGACAGGGATGCCGTTATCAGAAGGCTCATAGATATGCAGTATCTCCGCAACGAGATAGATTTCAAGCGAGGAACCTTCAGGGTTCACGGCGATGTTGTGGATGTGTTCCCGATCGCGGCGAATGACTATGCCTACAGGATCGAATTCTTCGGCGACGAAGTCGACAGGATCGCCCAGATAGATGTTCTTACCGGAGCTGTTAAGGCAACGATGGAGCACATCATGGTGTTCCCCGCTTCGCATTACGTTGTTCCCGAGGAAAGAATGAAGACGGCCATAAAGAACATCGAGGCCGAGCTTGAGGAGCGCGTAAAGTACTTCAAGAGCATGGATAAGCTTCTTGAGGCGCAGAGGATCGCCGAGCGCACGAACTTCGATATCGAGATGCTGAGAGAGACCGGCATATGCTCGGGAATAGAGAACTACTCGATGCATCTTGCGGGACTTCAGCCCGGATGCACTCCGCATACCCTGCTTGAGCACTTCGGCGACGATTTCCTGATGATAGTCGACGAGTCGCATATGACGATGCCTCAGTTTCGGGGAATGTTCAACGGCGACAGGGCAAGAAAGCAGGTTCTCGTGGACTATGGCTTCAGACTTCCTTCCGCGCTCGACAACAGACCTCTGAAATTCGACGAGTTCGAGGCGAGATACGATCAGGTAATGTTTGTTTCCGCAACGCCCGGACAATACGAGGAAGAGCACGAACTTATGAGGACCGAGCAGGTGATAAGACCTACGGGTCTTCTCGATCCCGAGGTTACGGTAAAGCCTGTTGAAGGACAGATCGACGATCTGATCGGAGAGATAAGAGCCTGCACAGCGAAGAAGCAGAAGGTCCTCGTAACGACACTGACGAAGAGAATGGCGGAGGATCTGACGGATTATCTGCGTGATGTCGGGATCAGGGTAAAGTATCTCCACTCGGATGTTGACACTCTGGAGCGTTCCGAGATCATAAGAGATATGAGAATGGATGTCTTCGATGTTCTTGTCGGGATCAATCTGCTCCGTGAAGGTCTGGACATTCCCGAGGTCAGTCTGGTGGCCATACTCGATGCGGACAAGGAAGGCTTCCTCCGTTCGGAAACCTCGCTGATACAGACGATAGGACGCGCCGCGCGAAATGTGGACGGACATGTAATTATGTACGCGGACACTATGACCGATTCGATGAAGAAGGCTATCGGTGAGACTCAGCGCCGCCGCAAGATACAGGATGAATACAACAAGGCAAACGGCATAACGCCGAAGACGATCGAGAAAAAAGTCAGAGAACTCATAAGTATTACTAAAAAGGTCGATAAGGAATACTTATCGATGGAGAAGGATCCGGAGTCTATGTCGACGAAGGAACTGGAGGATCTGGCAAGAAAGCTCATGAAGGAAATGAACGCTGTCGCGGCGGAGCTGAATTTCGAGAAGGCCGCCGAGCTGCGTGACAAGATGATGGAAGTCAGAAAAAGGCTTTACGAGGATGGAAAATAATGGTTTCAAGTTATATTAAGATCCGGGGTGCAAAGGAGAATAACCTCAAGAATCTCAGCGTGGATATTCCGCGCGACAAATTTGTAGTGCTGACGGGACTGTCCGGTTCGGGAAAATCGTCTCTGGCGTTTGACACGATCTATGCGGAGGGTCAGCGCAGATATATGGAATCGCTCTCGTCGTACGCCAGACAGTTCCTGGGCATGATGGAGAAGCCCGATGTGGAGTCTATCGAAGGACTGCCGCCCGCGATCTCCATCGATCAGAAATCGACCAACAGGAATCCGAGATCAACGGTCGGCACCGTTACGGAGATCTACGATTATCTGAGGCTCCTGTACGCGAGGATCGGAATACCTCACTGCCCGAATTGTGGCAAGGAGATCAAGCGTCAGACCATAGACGAGATGGTCGACGAGGTGATGAAGCTTGAGCAAGGCACGAAGATCCAGCTCCTCGCTCCGGTTGTAAGAGGACGAAAGGGCGAGCATGTGAAGGTCTTTGAACAGGCCAAGCGCAGCGGATATGTGCGTGTGATCGTCGATGGACATCTGTATGAACTTTCCGAGGAGATCAAGCTTGAGAAGAACAATAAGCACGATATCTCGGTGGTTGTGGACCGCCTGGTGGTCAAGGAAGGCATCAGAAAACGACTTTCCGATTCCCTTGAGAACTGCCTTAAACTCGGAGACGGTCTTGCGACCGTTGACATCATTGACGGCGGAGAGATCGCTCTCAGCCAGAATTTTGCGTGCACGGACTGCGGTATCAGCATCGAAGAGCTCGAACCCAGAACCTTCTCCTTCAACAATCCCTTCGGAGCCTGCAAGGTCTGCCACGGAATCGGCTATAAGATGGAATTCTCCGAAGAAATGTTGGTCGGGGATTACGACAGATCCTTTATCGAGAAGGACAATGTCACGATAGGAGGTTGGAAGTCTCTTTATGATAAGACCTCATGGGCAAGGATAGTCCTTGATGCGGTCGCGAAGGACTATAAGATCGACCTGAACAAGCCCTACGGAAAGCTCACGGAGGAACAGAGAAGGGTCATCATGTACGGCGCAGGTGACCGGCGCTTCAGGATCCATTACAAGGGCATGCGCGGAGAGGGTGACTATGAGGTTACCTACGAGGGCATGCTTGAGAATGTTCGCAGGCGCTACCGCGAAGCATCCGACCACATGAAGCAGGAGTACGAGCAGTACATGACCATAATGCCCTGCGATGAATGCGGCGGCAAAAGGCTGCGCAGGGAAGCCCTTGCGGTTACCGTCGGCGAAAAGAATATATGGGAAGTCACCCAGTTGGCGATCAGTGAGCTCAAGAGCTTTCTTGAGGAGCTTAAGCTCACCGATATGCAGATGCAGATAGGCAGACTGGTGCTTAAAGAGATAAAGGCCAGAGTGGGCTTCCTTGTACAGGTCGGACTCGATTATCTGACACTTGCGCGCGAGACGGCTTCGCTTTCGGGCGGAGAAGCGCAGCGTATCAGGCTGGCAACGCAGATAGGCTCCGGACTGGTAGGAGTCGCATATATACTTGACGAACCCAGCATCGGACTTCATCAGAGGGATAACGGCAAGCTCATCCGTGCCTTAAAGGAGCTGAGAGACCTCGGAAACAGCCTTATCGTGGTCGAGCATGACGAAGAGACCATGCGTGAAGCAGACTATATCGTTGATATAGG
>CAJOQS010000034.1 GCA_905236925.1 uncultured Lachnospiraceae bacterium
GCAACCTTGGTGACCTCAAGGGAAAGATCGCTTATGCCGTTCATTATCTCGTCAACTGCTTCGAGTGCGAACCTTACGGGATCCTGACTGATCGTGAAAGAAACCGTATGCATTCCTTTTTCAAGGTAAACGCCGAGCTTCGATCCGTCCTCCGCCTCAAGCGCGGAAGTCGTGTACTTTGTTGCGTATTCCAGCGGATAGTTGTTGAATGCACTGTCCGGAATGTTTCCGTCGTAACGGATGTCCAGAAAAACGGGGAAACCGTTCTTTTCGGACTGTCTGTAATTAAGTGCCGTATAATAATATCCCGACTCCTCGACTTCAAAGCTGTAAGTGACGGTCTGACCGGCCTCGTTGAACGAATCCTCGTCAACAGTGTTCAGTATGGTCTCCTTTATGTACGAGGGAGCCACCGATGAGGAGTATTCTCCCACAGCGTGGATTGAAGAATCGTTCCTGATGTAGAAGTCCTCACCCTGTATGGTGATCAGGGCTTTTCCCTCTGCCTTCTGCGATGAAGTGTGTGGCGCGATCTCTTCCGGAGCGGAAAGAGCAACATTTCCAAGAAGGAAGGTTCCCTCCTTTATCGAAAGAGTGATCGTTCTTCTGCCCGCTTCAAGCTGTATCGCAAGCGGAAGGTCATAGCGGTATCCGGCATCCGAAACCTCCTTGTATTCCCACCTTACAAGCTTGTCGGGAAGCGTGACGATCTCGTTGCCGTAGCGGTCTATGCTCTTCTTTCCCGAAGAAACCCAGCTGGTCTCAAACTTCAGGCTCCTGAGCTCATAAAACGGGAATTCCCCGTCTATCATCAGTGAGAACTCGATGGGAAGTATCGATGAATCATAGGAGAGATAGTCAAAACCTATGCAGTACAGCGCGGTTTTGGGGACATCCACCGTCAGCTCGATGACATCACCGTGTTTGAGGGCCGCTGCCGGACCCGAATAGCCGTAATTGTCGGAAGTCAGAAGAGCTCTGCTTTCCTCCGTGACCGCATCCGCGATCGGGAAGGTCACATCCTGTCCTGCATAACGGTTCGCAGTATATCCTCCGCTCACGGTCGAATACCTTGTTGCGAGCCTCTCTGCAGAGATCGAAGAAGCTATGTCGGACGCGGTAAGGAGGTTCCGGGTCCCGGCTGCCTTATCCGCCGCCGAAACGCCTTCTCTTACGCCCGAAGCGCCCATGGCACAAAGCGTCATTACCACCGCCATAGCCAGGGCCAATATGCGTTTTGCCGAACTGCGTCCCAACATATATACTCCTCTGTATTCCGTGCCGAAGCACCGTTTTAGATCTCTATTGCAAGGTGAAGCACGCTTCGTGCCGGAACCTTGATGCTGATCTCGTTATCCTTAACCTTGTAATCGCCGAATTCCTTCGCGGTTACCGTCTCGGGTGCGTCAAATGTATTGTGTGCCTGCATCGAACCTGTGACTGCCTGAGCCTCTACGGACTTGACCGGAGTATCCGCAAGTACGGTCCTCAGATCGTATGCGTCCGTGCTCGAGAGATTCGTGAGGGTCACATGTATCTTTCCGTCCTTGCCGAGCGAAGCGGATTCGGTAAGATTGGGAACCTGATACTTCTCCTCCGCGCCGATCTTCTCGGTCTCCACGAAGCTGTCGAGCAGCTCCGCATCCTGATGGTACTTGTACATGTTGAATACATGATAAGTAGGTGTCTTGACCATCTTCTTACCCTCGGTAAGGATAACGGACTGGAGCACGTTAACAAGCTGTGCGATATTTGCCATGCGGACTCTGTCGCAGTGCTTGTTGAAGATGTTCAGGTTGATGCCTGCGATAAGTGCATCGCGCACCGTATTCTGCTGATACAGGAATCCGGGGTTCGTGCCGGGCTCAACGTCGTACCAGGTGCCCCACTCATCAACGATCAGGCCGACCTTGTGATCCTTATCATACTTGTCAAGGATCGCAGCATGACGCTCGATAAGCTCTTCCATGAACAGAGTCTTCGAAAGGGTTCTGTACCAGTCCTTCTCGCCAAAGTCTGTTGCGCTGCCCTTGTTTCCCCAGTCACCGGGAAGTGTATAGTAATGAAGCGATATACCGTCCATGAAACCGTGCTGCCATTCAGCCTTCCGGAACGCAGCCGCGCAGACGCCGTCGGTCCAGTCGTAATCCTCGGCATTCGCTCCGCACGCAATCTTGAAGATGGGATGCTTGGGGTCGTAGTTGCGTACATAGGTCTGATATCTGCGATACATGTTTCCGTAGAAATCAGGAGTCATGTTTCCGCCGCAGCCCCAGTTCTCATTGCCGACGCCGAAGAAATCGACCGTCCAGGGCTCCTCGTGACCGTTCTCCTTTCGAAGATCAGCCATCGGCGACACACCGTTGAAGGTCATGTACTCAACCCACTCGCTCATCTCCTGGACTGTTCCGCTGCCCATGTTTCCGTTTACATAGGACTTGCATCCGAGCTGACGGACAAGTTCCATGAACTCATGTGTTCCGAAGCTGTTGTCCTCAACAACTCCGCCCCAGTGGGTATTGATCATCTTCTTGCGCTTCTCCTTGGGACCGATGCCGTCCTTCCAGTGATATTCGTCAGCAAAGCATCCGCCCGGCCAGCGGAGTACGGGGATCTTTATCTCCTTAAGAGCCTCCACTACATCGGTACGCATACCGTTAACGTTCGGGATATCGGAATTCTCGCCCACATAAAGACCTTCATAGATACATCTTCCGAGATGCTCGGAGAAATGTCCCTGAAGCTCCGGATTGATATGTCCTTTCTTGTTCTTGGGGTTAATAAAATGATTATACATGTGCCACTCCTTTTGATATGATATGTATTGAATTCTCAAGGCTTTTATTTAAGTGATCAGTATCATATACCACCCAATATGTGCCTTGTACTGCCCGCTTTTTGCTTCGCAGAAAAACCAAAATAGCGCAAAGAACCGCTAAAATATGCGGTTTTTGCCCCGTTTCGTTTGTTTTAGTTTTCGCTTAACCATTTCATTTTCTGCTTAATCTTTAACTTAAACATACTACGTTTTCAGGCTACTTGCAATAGTTATTTTGTAATCCCATGTAAAAAATCCGGCTCGATTTTTGTGCAATATTACCACAAAAATACCTTTGCTATTTGATATACGCCATGCTATTATAACCTTGAGCAAAATCTTAACCATTTCATTAATTACTTAAAACTGTTCGAATTTTCGCGTTTATTTTAGTATTTATTATAGGTATAGGGAGGATTTAATCAGATGTTATATCTTCAGTCGCTGCGGGAAGCGGAAGAAGTCTTCAAGGCGCTAAGCGCTCCTATGAGACTTCAGATAATGGAACTGATATATAAGAACGAACACATGAGCATGAATGATCTTGCTGAAGCTCTGGGTCTCACGAACAGCGCTATCTCGCTGCACGTGAGCAAGCTCGAAGCCGCAGGTCTCGTCACGATACAGACGACCTCCGGCAAAAGAGGTGTTACAAAAAATGTCAGGCCGCTTTACAGCCGCCTGATCGTAGATATGTCTCCCGACTTCGGAGGCGCATCACGCCCCTGCTATCAGGATTCTATTTCAGTTGGGTATTACTCTTATATCGATGCTCATCCCACCTGCGGTCTTTCAACGATCGAGCACATAGTGGGCGAGCTCGACGATCCCCGTCCCTTCTCATATCCCGAGCGCTTCCGCGCCGGCATTCTGTGGATCGGCTGGGGCAGCATCGTATACAACCTTCCCAACCGCTTAAGAGCGGGGCAGAAGCTCACTGAGCTTCAGATATCCTTTGAGATCTCATCGGAGTGTCCGGAGTTCAACGAGGATTATCCGAGCGATATCTATTTCTCCATCAACGATATACCTCTCGGCAAATGGATCAGCCCCGGCGACTACGGCGCACGCCACGGCATCGTGACTCCCAAGTGGTGGCCCGACCTCCTGAATCAGTACGGTCTGTTAAAGACCCTTATCATCAACAGGAACGGCACATTTATCGATTCCACCAGCAAGATCTCGAACGTTACAATCGATGATCTCAAGATCGACTACAACAGCACCATCAACTTCGGCTTCTCGGTTCCGAAGGACACCGCCAACTGCGGCGGCCTCACTCTTTTCGGTGAAGACTTCGGAGACTATAACCAGGGGATCACAGTCAAGGCCTTCTACGAAGAACCCACCGCTTAAGAGTTTTCACGGCAGACGGTCAGGTGCTGTACACAAGATATACCTCACGTCCGTGCAGCATCGACGCAGGAACGCGCCAGGAGGCACCGCAGCTGTAATTGTCAGCGATCAGTGCTCCGTCGGCATATATCTGCGCCACATCATATTTACCGCCGAATACGCCTTCATCAAGTTCGCAAAAGCCCTCAGGGGCTTTTGCGGATATTTTTTTCCAGATTATCCTGCTTTCCGGTGAAACGGAAAGCTTCAGCTGACGGAGCTCCTCACCTTCGATAGAGAACGCGGGCGCGCACTCCTCAGCCTCTAATCCGGTCTTCGAATCCGCACCGGGATCGTTTTCCTCAAAGAACACTCTTCCGTTGACCTTTCTGAGCCTTAGAGCCTCTTCTTCCGAAAGTGTAACTATCTCCACGATTCTGCCATGTCCGTCTTTTCCTGCGGTAAACCTGCTGCCCTTTCCCGGAGCGGCTTCACAGGTGCCGGATACTCCGAAATCATATCGGGCCTTCTCTCCGAGCGCGATGAAATAATATACGCAGCCCTTTCCGTCTTCGCCCGTTTCCCTGCAAAGGAGCTGGGCGGTTGCGTATCTGAGCCTCAAAGTTCCTTCTTTTGCGCAGTCTGCTTCGTCCGCGCAAGCTTCCGCCGGATCGGCCGTCATATCAAGATTAAAGGGCAGTATAAACGCAGATTCAGCCGGAACATCAACGCTTATCTTCACATCCGTGCCTTCTCCCGTAACAAAGGTCACATTCCTGTGTCCGCCGAGCGCCGCTCCCCTCTGATGATTGTTTACGAAAATGAAACCGGAATCGCCCTTCCTCCTCATGCAGTATCTGAGTCCCGAAAGATCATCCTCGGGCACGAACGAGGCTGCCGCGACATGATCCATTTCCGCGAGGATCCCGCCGAAGTCATTTACGAAAAGGTGAAGCAGGTTCAGGCGCCTGTATGATTCCCTGATCTCGCCGTACTGTGAGATGCAGGTCTGGAAGTCATAGTTAAGGATCGGGTAATCGTTGGGATAGCCCGTTGCAGTGGTCTCGTTAAAGGTCGAGTGCTTTCCGACGCGGTTCGTGCCGCCGTGGAACATATAATATCCGACCAGATTGTTGCCGCAGCCGAGCTTTACGAGCGACATTGCATAAGCATCCATTGCCGATATCAGCACCCGCCTGTGATGGGTCGACATCATCCCCGGTCCGAGCTCGCAGGTCGCAAAGGGGTATCTGTCATAGGGAAGCTGCCAGTCGTTCCCATCCTGCTTTATAAGGTCCTTTCCTATCGCGGTATCATTCCTCATCGTATAGAAGGAATAATGTCTCGACAGCGGAAGCTTGTGAGTTCCGGGTTCCCACGGCGCATCGGGATAAGCTCCGAAAACAGGGAGCACATCATCGACCGGAATATGCGCGCCGTAAAGCGAATTCCAGCCGGTTACGGTATACAGTGGAACATCAAAGCCGACCTCGCGCGCGATATCCTTCAGGGCCTTCAGATGCTCCGCGTTGTCGGTTAGTTCGTTGTCAAGCTGTATCCCGATTATATTTCCGCCGTCCTTATAGAGCATCCCGCTGACCTGTTCAAAGATCGCGGCATACCATTTGCGGCACAGTTCAAGATACTCGGGTGAATTGTCACGGATCCTGAAGGGCTTTTTTACCAGCCAGTCGGGGAATCCGCCGTTGCGGCACTCTCCGTGCGCCCAGGGTCCGAGCCTGAGTATCACATATAAGCCCGCTCTTCCGGCGTCACGAACAAAAGCTCCGATGTCAAGATCGCCGCCAAAATCAAGCACGCCCTCTTCTTCCTCATGATATATCCAGAACAGATAGGTAGAGACGATGCCGATACCGCCCGCCTTCATCTTCAGGAGTTCATCGTACCACTCCTCCTTCCGGGCTCTGGCGAAGTGATATTCTCCCATAACGGGAAGCCAGGGCCTGCCGCCCTTCGTAAGATACTTCGACGTAACATCTATTCGCTCCCCCGCAGGGTTGCTTCCGCCCATATTCAGATGATCTCTGATGATCTCCTTCTCTTTGTATTCCGCAAATCCGTATTCCATAATCACCGATTCCTTTCCACAATACTATAATTATATAAGTATGCCAGACAAAAATAAAGGGAGAAAAGATATCACTTCCCTTTTCGCTTCTTTTTGGTTATTATAGAAGTCACGGATCATTAAACCTCAGGAGGATCTTATATATGATTAACTGGAAGAACCTGAACGAGCTTTCCTCGTTCTCAAAACTCAATTCACTCGGAGCCGCTGTCGATATCACAACAGCGCTTGCCGGCGAAAACGGCGCAAAGAGAGTCAGGAACTGCACCGTTCCCATGGCCTGCGGTCTTTCGTACAACTATGCCGCAAAGGCAGTGGACGATACTGTCCTCGACGCTCTTCAGGCACTTGCAGACGAGGCACAGCTCACCGAGAAATTCGAAGCTCTCTACAACGGCGAAGTCATCAACACCGGTGAGAAGAGACTTGTACTTCACCAGCTCACAAGAGGACAGCTCGGAAACGATGTTGTTGCCGAGGGTGTCAACAAGAGAAGCTTTTATCTCGAGCAGCAGAAGAAGATCGCAGATTTTGCCGCCAAGGTACATTCCGGAGCTGTTGCAAACGCTGCAGGCGAGAAATTCACCACAGTTGTTCAGATCGGTATCGGAGGAAGCGACCTCGGCCCCCGCGCAATGTACCTTGCACTTGAGAACTGGGCAAAGACAAACGGCTGCTTCAGGATGGAAGCACGCTTCATCAGCAACGTGGATCCCGACGACGCTGCCGCTGTTATCGCATCGGTCGATCTTGCTCATTCCCTTTTCATACTTGTTTCCAAGTCAGGTACCACGCTTGAGACTCTTACCAACGAGAGCTTCGTAAAGAACGCTCTTACCAAGGCCGGACTTGACGCATCGAAGCACATGATCGCGGTCACGAGCGAAACCTCTCCCCTTGCGAAGAGCAGCGATTATCTCGCAGCATTCTTCATGGACGACTATATCGGAGGACGTTTCTCGTCAACATCTTCGGTCGGCGGTGCCGTTCTTTCACTGGCATTCGGTCCCGATATCTTCGAGCGCTTCCTTAACGGTGCTGCCGCAGAGGACAAAAAGGCTGTTGAAAAGGACATCAGAAAGAACCCCGCAATGCTCGACGCCCTGATCGGTGTTTACGAGCGCAATGTCCTCGGCTTTGACGCAACGGCTGTACTGCCTTATTCTCAGGCTCTTTCCCATTTCCCCGCTCACCTTCAGCAGGCGGATATGGAATCAAACGGCAAGTCCGTGAACCGTTTCGGCGATCCCGTTTCCTACAAGACCGGTCCCATCATCTTCGGTGAGCCCGGCACCAACGGTCAGCACAGCTTCTATCAGCTCCTTCACCAGGGAACCGATATCATCCCTCTTCAGTTCATAGGCTTTGTTGACAGTCAGATCGGCTCCGACGTTGATATCCAGGGCTCCACAAGCCAGAAGAAGCTCTGCGCCAACGTTGCCGCTCAGATCGTTGCCTTTGCCTGCGGAAAGAAAGACGAAAATCTGAATAAAAATTTCAAGGGCGGAAGGCCTTCGAGCATCATCATAGGCAAACAGCTCACTCCCGAGTCTCTCGGCGCTCTGCTCTCACACTTTGAAAACAAGATCATGTTCCAGGGCTTTGCATGGAATGTAAACAGCTTCGACCAGGAGGGCGTTCAGCTCGGAAAGGTTCTCGCAAAGAAGGTACTTGCGCATGAAACCGACGGTGCTTTAAAGGAATTCAGCGACCTCTTCGAGATCTGAAAACCATCGCCATGGATGCTTCTATATGCTGCCCCGGCCTCCCGGACGGGCTTTCACTTATCCGGGAAGAGAACGGGCTGACACTTACAGACGGAAAATTAAAAATGACGGGGGATCTTGTAAAAATGATCCCCCGTATTAAGCGTGGAATAGTCGGAACCGAGCTTCTTGTCCGTGCCGCGAGGCTTAAGGACATGTCAGGTTCGCCGACTCTTATCGATGCCACCGCCGGTATGGGCGAGGACTCTCTTCTCCTTGCGGCCGCCGGGTTTAACGTGGTCCTTTGCGAATACAACCCCGTTATTGCGGCTTTGCTCAGGGATTCGCTGGACCGTGCCTCCCTTGTGCCGGAGCTGTCAGGGATCATCGGACGGATGAGTGTGCATGAAGGCGACAGCATAGAATACATGAGGAATTTCAGGTCTTCCGGCGACAGCAGCTCACTTGTCGTATACCTCGATCCGATGTTTCCCGAACGCACAAAAAATGCAATGATCAAAAAAAAGTTCCAGCTGCTTCAGCAACTGGAACTTCCATGCTCCAACGAATCCGACCTTCTGGATGCGGCTATCTGCGCGCAGCCTCATAAGATCGTGATCAAACGGCCTCTTAAAGGCCCTCTTCTGGCAGGTGCCAGGCCTTCCTACTCGGTTTCCGGAAAGGCGATCCGCTTCGACTGCATAGTCCTTAATCAGCAGTCTCCATCCTCCGGATCCTGATTATCTCTTCTTTGATAGCTTCGAATTTTACGGGCTTTGAAAGGTAACCCGCAAAGCCTTCCGCAAGATACTCTTCTTCCGCGCCCGACATTGCATTGGCCGTCAGCATGACAACGGGTGTTTCCTTGTTCATATGATCGAACGTTTTCATCCTGCGGAATGTCTCAACGCCGTCCATATGCGGCATCATGTGATCCATGAAGATCAGATCGAATTTATCGTTCTTGACGCGTTCAAGTGTCTCCAGTCCGCTCGATGCCGTTACCGTTCTGACGTCAAGCTGTTTCAGCAGATGCTTCATCAGTACGAGGTTTGTACTGCTGTCATCCACGACAAGGACATACAGTCCGGCTATCTTTACGGGCTTTTCCGCGGTATCCTGCTCCTCTTCCGCCTCCTGAACGTTCTGCGCTGCAGC
>CAJOQS010000035.1 GCA_905236925.1 uncultured Lachnospiraceae bacterium
CAACGGAACCGTAGCAGCCCAGACGAAAAAGCTGGACAGATCGAAGCTCGGAGAACTTATGGACGGCATTTTTCTCTCGGAAAAGCTGGGAGTCGAAAAGCCCAACATCGGATTCTTTGATAAAGCGTTCGAGGAGATCGGATGTAAGGATCCGTCTGAAATGATCATCGTAGGAGATTCGCTTACCAGCGATATCCGCGGAGGCATGAACGCCGGTATCAAGACCTGCTGGTACTGTCCGGAAGGAAAAAGCGTCCCCGAAGGATACAGGGTCGACTATGTGATAGGAGACCTGAAGGAAATATACGATATACTCGGAATCTGACAGCATAAAGTGAGTAAAAGCAGAATGCGGATCTGAGACCCTTAATGGATCTCAAATTCGCATTTTGCTTTTATATTGTTCAGATAGTATGCTTCCTTGATCGCATGACCCTTTCCGAATTGGAGGTTGAATTTGTGCATTGATAAATCAGTCAAAACTATCTATAATACCAATAGATTAGCGGTATCTAACGAATGAGTCTTAAAAGCATGTGAATTTAGATGTGATACAGAGTTAGATGCCTCTAACTCATGGCGACAAATACAACATTTTTCAAGGAGGTATCATCATGAAATTCAAAGGGATCGGATTGTTTGCACTCGGAACATTGTTCGGACTTGAAGGGATCAAGCTCCTTTCGTCGAAAGACGCGAAGAAGGTCTACGCCCATTGCACAGCGGGCGTGCTGAGAGCCAAGGATTCTGTCGTTGAGCAGGTTAACACACTGCAGGAGAACTGCGGCGATATCTATGCGGAAGCCAAGGCGATCAACGAAGAGAGAGCAAAGAAAGAGAAAGAAGCGGAAATTTCATGAAATTTACGATCAAACATGAGATAAAAAACAGGCTGAGGATCCATCTCCCAATGAACAGGATGACGTTCAGGGAGGCGGATACGCTTGAGTATTACCTTTCTGGCTTTGATGAGATCACGGGAGCGAAAGTCTATGAGAGAACCGCTGACGCCGTGATCACATTTGAATGCGGCAGAGAACGCATTATAGAGATCGTAAAGGGATTCTCATTCGATACTGTTCAGGTACCTGAGAAGGTATTTGAGTGTTCCGGAAGAGAACTCTCGGCACAGTATTACGACAAGCTCGTGACTTCGGTAATACTGCATTACGTAAAGAGACTCGTTATTCCCTACGATCTGCGGAAAATATGGGTTCTGATCAAAACCGTAAAGTATGTGTGGCGCGGATTAAAAACATTGAAAAACAAGCGGCTGCAGGTTGAACTGCTCGATGCCGCCGCGATCACTGCGGCCATCCATACCAAAGACTATAATACCGCATCATCGGTAATGTTCCTGCTGAAGATCGGAGATATCCTCGAGGAGTGGACGCACAAGCGCTCTGTGGACGATCTGGCAAGGCGCATGTCGCTGAACATCGATAAAGTCTGGCTGGTGACCGATTCGGGAGAGGTTCAGATCAATTCCTCAGATGTAAGGTGCGGTGACAGGGTAATGGTCCGCATGGGCAATATGATCCCGTTTGACGGAGAAGTCGCCGAAGGCGAGGCTATGGTGAACCAGGCTTCGATGACAGGCGAATCCGTAGCGGTACGCAAAGGTATCGGGATGAGCGTCTTTGCAGGCACTGTCGTAGAGGACGGAGAACTGACGGTCAGGGTTACACAGACGGAAGGCTGCGGGCGTTTTGACAAGATCGTAAAAATGATCGAAGAGTCCGAAAAACTCAAGTCTTCACTGGAGAGTAAAGCAGAAAGGCTTGCGGACAAACTCGTTCCGTATACTCTGCTGGCGTCGGCGCTGACCTGGGCTGTCAGCAGGAATGTTACAAAGGCAGTATCGGTCCTCATGGTTGATTACTCCTGCGCACTCAAGATGGCCATGCCGATCTCGGTTCTTTCTGCGATAAAAGAAGCTTCGGACTATGATATAACCGTAAAAGGCGGACGTTTCCTTGAGGCCGTTGCCGAAGCGGACACTATCGTTCTTGATAAGACCGGAACATTGACAAAGGCCCAGCCTACGGTAGTACGGACAGTTTCTTTCAACGGTGAGCCTGAGGATGAACTGCTGAGGCAGGCGGCGTGTCTTGAAGAGCATTTCCCGCATTCAGTGGCCCGCGCGGTCGTGGATGCGGCAATGTCAAAAGGCCTGCTGCATGAGGAACTGCACACTATGGTTGAGTACATAGTGGCTCACGGGATCGCTTCGGAGATAAATAATGAGAAGGCCGTGATAGGCAGTTATCATTTTGTATTTGAGGATGAAGGCATACAGATACCCGAAGACAAAAGAGAACTGTTCGATTCCCTGCCCGATGAGTATTCGCATCTGTATTTTGCCAAGAACGGACGCCTGGCCGCATGCATCCTGATCGAAGATCCGATGCGCGATGAGGTGCGTACGGTCATCGACAGGCTCAGAGATCAGGGTTTTGAGCATATCGTAATGATGACCGGCGACAGCGAGAGAACCGCGAAAAAGATCGCGGCACAGGCAGGCATCACGGAGTACTATGCGGAAGTTCTGCCGGAAGAAAAGGCCGGATACATAGAGAAAGCAAAAGCGGAAGGCCGGAAAGTCATAATGGTGGGAGACGGGATAAACGATTCCCCCGCGCTTTCAGCATCCGATACGGGTATCGCGATCAGCGAAGGCGCCGAGATCGCGAGGCAGATAGCGGATATCACGATAAGTTCGTCGAATCTGGAAAGCCTCGTTACGCTGCGTGAGATCAGTACGCTTCTCATGAAGCGGATCAGGTTCAATTACAGGACGATAGTGGGCTTCAATACTGCTCTCATTGCGCTCGGAGTGGCAGGAGTTTTGCCGCCCGCGACATCCGCTATGCTCCATAACGGTTCGACCGTTGCTTTGGGATTGAAGAGCATGACAAAGCTTTTGCCCGAAAAGGATCCTGAACAATTAAATTGCATATTGGAGTCCTGATTGTATTTTGGAGTGGTCTTTGGACCACTCCTATAATATACTCATTTGCGGTTAGCGAGAACAAACTTGACGAGGACATTAATAGCGCGCAAAATAAAAAAAGCAGAAAAGTATTGAGAAATGAGAGGGTAGTGATTATAATAATACGAGGTTAGACAAGGCTAACACTTCTGCGACCCAATTTCTATGCGCCGCATCTGAAAGTGTCTCGCGGGGGTAAGGTAAAGTGCTCGAAGCAGCTTGATCTGTACGGTGATGAATATGCGGAATATAAAAAACATGTAAACAGATGCATACACTGGAAAGGGAGGAAATAAAAAATGGGGCTTTATAAAAACTTTGTGAGTCAGACCAGAAAGCCGGAAGGTTTTCTCGGAAAAATGATGGTAAACGGCATGAACGGCGGACATGCGCAAATGGCCGACTGGGGCATGTCGCATCTCGAAGCGATCGTTCCGACCGAAATTGTGGAAATAGGCTGCGGCGGAGGAAGAAATGCCGGGGAACTGCTGAAAAAGTACCCCGGAGCGAAGGTTACCGCGATCGATTACTCCGAGGTATCGGTAGGGAAGGCGACCGCATACAACGCGGCAGAGATAAAGAGCGGCCGCTGTAAAGTACAGCAGGGCGATGTATCCGCGCTTACGCTGCCTGAAGAGACATACGATCTGGCGACAGCTTTCGAGACCATTTACTTCTGGCCGGGTCTCGAAAAGTGCTTTGCCCAGGTAGCTAA
>CAJOQS010000036.1 GCA_905236925.1 uncultured Lachnospiraceae bacterium
AGTTGTAACAACAGTAAGATCGGCAAGTCTGGACGAAACCTCACCCATCTCATAGCGGCGCTCCTTGGAACGGTTTCCTCCGCATCCGAACATGCATACCAGCCTGCCCGGCTTGTGCTCCCTGAGTGATTTCAGCAGGCTCTCAAGTGCCATAGCGTTATGCGCATAGTCTATCATAAGTGAGAACCTGTCGCTGATCTTCAGAGGCTCCAGCCTGCCCTTGACATGAGTGTCGGTCAGCGCCTCTGCGGCCTTGTCAAGAAGTCCGTTGTATACGGAATCCACGAATCCCGCGTCGTTCTTCAGTATATGGCTGCATACAGCCATGGCAGCCATCGAATTATATACATTAAAGCCTCCGGGAACCGAAAGCTCGATAACATGGGAATTGAAGTCCGTCTGGGCAGTATACCTGATCCCGAGCTCTCCGCCGGTTCCGACAAGCTCCACGTCGCTGATCCTGAAGTCGCAGTCCGCGCCGTAGCCGTAGCTTTCAACCTTGCTGCATACAACGGCTGCAACGGTCTCGAAATCATCGGGCTTCTTCGCGCGTCCTCTAACAACATCGTTGAAATGGGGATCGTCGCCGTTGCCGAGCGCGAAGCGGCACTGTCGGAACAGCAGACTCTTGCAGTACATGTATTCTTCAAAGCTTGCGTGTTCGTTGTCTCCGATATGATCGGGCTCCAGATTGGTGAACAGCGCATAATCGTATACAATGCCCGCAACCCTGTACTGCTTCATTGCCTGTGAGCTTACTTCCATAACGAGACAGTCGCAGCCCTCATCGACCATCTGACGCAGGTACTCCTGTATCAGATAAGGATCGGGCGTTGTATTCTGAGTCGGAATGACCTTGTCCCCTATGCCTACGCCGAGCGTTCCGATGATACCGGTCTTATGCCCGCAGTTCTGCAGTATATTGCGTATCATGGAAGCTGTGGTCGATTTGCCCTTGGTTCCGGTAATCGCTATCGTTGTCAGCTTCCTGGAGGGATGGCCGAACCACGCTGAAGCCAGGATCGCCATCGCCTGACGGCTGTTCGCAACTCTGATGACGGTCGTTGCGGGAACATAGGGTATGTCATGATCGATTACGATAACGGCGGCACCCTTCTGCGCCACCTCGCGGATCATATCGTGTGAATCGGTCTTCGCGCCCTTTATGCAGACAAAAAGAGATCCTTCAACGACTTTTCTGGTGTCGTTGAAAACTCCCTTGATATCTCTCGAAGCGATATTCTCCTTCTTGTTGACATATTCAAATTTCAGATCAGCTGACAATACCGAGAAATTCACGTTTGCGCTCCTCTAAAAAAAGGTCCCATAGCCTTCTGGTAATGGGACCGGTGCTTATATCACATTAATTACAATCTTCTGTACAGATCCTCATACTGACGGGCAGAATTGTTCCAGGAGAAATCCTGCGCCATAGCCCTGTCTATAAGCTTGTTCCACTCACGTCTGCAATCAAAGAAGATATGTTTAGCGTAATTGATGGTAGCAAGCATCTCATGCGCATTATAGTTAGCAAAGCTGAATCCCGTTCCGGTATTGCCGAACTCGTCATACGGATAAACGGTATCCTTCAGACCACCGGTCTCACGAACGATCGGAATGGTCCCGTACCTGAGGCTCATGAGCTGCGAAAGTCCGCAGGGCTCAAAGAGTGAAGGCATAAGATAAGCGTCACAGCTGGCATAGAGCTTATGCGCAAGATCGTTCGAATAGTAGATATTTGCCGATACCCTGTCGGGATACTTCCATGCGAAATGCCTGAAAAGGTTCTCGTATTTGGCCTCACCGGTGCCAACAACCACAAGCTGGGTATCCTCGGAGCAAATCTGCTCGATAACGCAGTCAACGAGATCAAGTCCCTTCTGGTCGGTCAGACGGGAACAGATACCGATCATAAACCTGTTGTCATCCTGCGCAAGACCGAGCTCCTTCTGGAATTCGCGCTTGTTCTTGATCTTTTCCTTGCGGAAATCCATTGCTGAATACTTTCTGGCAATGTACGGATCCGTTGCGGGATTGTACTCGTCATAATCGATACCGTTCAGGATGCCGCAGAGATTATTGGCCCTGGCGTTCATCAGTCCGTCCAGTCCCTCTCCGTAGAAGGAATTCTTGATCTCCTCGGCATAGGTCTTGCTGACGGTCGTCACATAATCGGCATAAACGATTCCGGCCTTAAGATAATTGGCGTCGCCGTATGCCTCGATCTTGTCGGAAGTAAAATAGTACTCGGAAAGACCGGTAATATCCATGATCTGCTTCTTGTTCCAGATGCCCTGGAACTTGAGATTATGGATGGTCATAATGGTCTTGATGCCCCAGTAGAATTCGTTGGCCTGGAATGTATCATGCAGATATACCGGCACAAGTCCGGTCTGCCAGTCGTTGCAGTGGATTATATCGGGTCTGAAGCCGATGATCGGCAGAGCCGAAAGCGCAGCCCTGCTGAAGAAAGCGAACTTCTCGACATCCTCCCATATCTGGCCGTAGGGCGCATATCCCTGGAAATAATATTCGTTATCGATAAAATAGCAGGTAACGCCCTGATATTCCATCGAAAGGATGCCTACATACTGCTGACGCCACGCAAGCTCCATGTAGAAGTGATTGACATACTTCATCTGTGATTTGAATTCATCCTTGATGCAGGCGTATTTCGGTATGATGATCCTTACGTCAAATTCATCCCTGTTGATATATTTGGGCAGCGAACCGATAACGTCCGCCAGTCCTCCGGTCTTGATAAACGGCACGCACTCCGACGCGATAAAAAGAATATTCTTCATTTTCAACACCACGATTATACAAAATAGTTGCTGTTGCTATCTTATATATTATCTCTTTTTAGGACTGCTTGTCAAATTGCTTCTGATGTCCTTCTTGCGTGCAAGAGCGGAATTGCGAATGTCCGAAGCAGCCTTGTAAACACCCTCGGAAAGCTCTTCTCCGCCGACGATCCTCGAGAGCTCGTCAAGGCTCCCCTTTTCGTCGAGATTTTCGACTTCAACAACCGTCTTATCGCCCTCCGCACTTTTGCTTACGCGGAAATGCGAATCGGCCATCGCGGCTATCTGGGGAAGATGTGTTATGCAGATGACCTGATGCTCCCCTGCTATCGCGCAGAGCTTATCTGCCACCTTCTGTGCGGTTATGCCGCTGATGCCCGTATCGATCTCGTCAAAGATAAGCGTTCCGATTGTCTCATGCCTCGCGAATACAGACTTGATGGCAAGCATGATCCTGCTCATCTCGCCTCCCGATGCGACCTTGGCAAGACTCTTCGGTTCCTCGCCCGGATTGAGTGAGATCATAAACTCGGCACGGTCGATGCCGTCCGGATGAAGCTCCTCTCTTCTGGTAAAGGAGATATCAAAGCTGACACGCTTGAAGTTAAGCTCGCCCAGAGCTTCGGCGATCTGTTTTTTCAGTTCTTCGGCAGTCTTTTTCCTGAGAGTGGAAAGCTCCTCGGAATGCCTGCTGCATTTATGTTCTGCGCAGTCTAAGCGTTTCTTCAGATCCTCCACATAACTCTCGTATTCCGAAAGCCTGCCGAGCCGTTCTTTGTTTGCCTCGCAGAAGGCGTATATTTCCTCGACCGTATTGCCGAACTTAAGCTTCAGGCGGCTGATAAGGTCAAGTCTTGCATCAACCTCTTCAAGCCTTTCCGTGCTGTCCGGCATCGAGTCAAGATAATCCTTAAGTTCCCTGTGTATATCGGTTATCCTTGAATCCAGTTCGGAAAGCTCGTCAAGATAACCGCTCAGATTCCCGTCAAGATCGCTGACCCTTGACAGAGCCTTGATCGCCGCGGAAAGCATATCACTGCAGCCGTCGTTTCTGTAAAGATAATCCGATGCGTTTCCGAGTGCCTCCTCGATCAGACCGGAATTCGCAAGGGTCTTTCTTTCGGCCCTGAGCTTTTCCTCCTCGCCTTCCCTGAGCTCGGCACGCTCTATTTCTTCTATTTCGGAATTGAGGCGGTCGATCTCACGGGCCCTTTTGGCGGGATCGTTCTCGAGACCCTCGTATTCCTTCTTAAGAGCCGCGTACTCGGCGTATTCAACGGCAATCTCGTTTTTCAGCCTTACCGCCTCGCTGCCGAGCATCCTGTCGACAAACTCAAGATGTCGTGACTGATCGGCCAGACTCTGATGTTCGTTCTGTCCGTAGATATCGATAAGCTCGCCTGTCAGCTGCCTTGCAGCCGCGGCATTCATCGTCTCGCCGTTAATGCGGACTATGCTCTTGCCGTTGGACATGAGCTTGCGCGATATGACTATCTCATCGTCTTCGATATCGATGCCAAGCTCCCCCGCGACCGCGGCAGCCCTTTCCCCCGGAGCTGTAAAGGTCAGCTCGGCCAGCGCATAATCTGAATCGGTCCGGATCACATCCCGTGATGTCCTTGCCCCGAGTGCGAGATTGATGGCCCCCAGCAGGATTGACTTACCTGCTCCGGTCTCGCCGGTAAGGATGTTCAGGTTGTCGTCCAGCCCGATATCAGTCTCATCGATCAGGGCAAAGTTCTTAACATGTACATTTGATAACATATATCCTCCTGTACTCTCTCCGCATAGAATTTTACCATAATGCGGAGGGGCAGACAACAAGGATTTATATCAGCGGATAAATACGATCCTGTTGATGCTGCAGAGATTGCGGTTATCAAAATTTCCCTTTATCCAGCTTGTACGTCCGTGTCTGATCACAAGGAAAACGGCATGGGTGCCGGTGATCGGTTTAAGCCTTATCCTGGTGACACCGTCCGCCTGCAGGATCCTGCCGCAGCCGATCTCCTCGCCGTCCTCAGAATCAAGATGAACATGGATCTCGCCGGTCTGTCCGACGCCGAAGGTTTCAACGCATAAAGAAACCGTACTGTCCGAATCATAGGTTCCGAAATCAAAATACCTGAAGCCTATGACCGCTCCGTCACAGATGTTGACTATAGGACGGTTGAAGATATCCCGCTCAGTTATGAAGCAGCCGCCCTTTAACACGCAAGCCTTATCCGCCTCGGTCACACGGAACGGATTAAGAGCCTCTTCGAAGCCCAGAGACGTCATCTCAGCCGTAGTAAAGCTGCCGTCAGGGTTCATTTCAAGTCTTTCGACGCATCCCCTGCGCGACATAATGGTGTTATTCGTCATCCGGTGATAGAAAATATACCACTGACTGCCCACTTTGCAGACAGAGCCGTGGTCATTCCCGTCGGGGTAGTCGATACCGTTGTCGACAAAATAGCCCCTGTACTCAAAAGGCCCGCAGGGAGAATCCGATGTCGCGTATGCCAGCCTCGAACAGTGTCTCGGCGAATAAATCAGATAGTACGTACCTTTTATCTTCCTCGGCGAGCATGCCTCAAAGAACTCATGAGGCGCGCCTTTTTTCAGGATATCCTTGCGGTAGCTCCCCGGAATGACAGTATGCATATCCGAAGGATCGAGCTCAAACATGTAAGAATGCAGATAACCGCAGTAAACATAGACCCTTCCGTCGTCATCCACAAGAACACCCGGATCTATCATGATCGGAAATTCAAGATCTCGTACCGCTATCTCGTAATTGGTTCCCTTCTCCTCGGGCTCGCCGTTAGCGTCGGTGCGGGTATCCGTGGAATCCGGATCATCGACATATTTTTCGGGATGTGCCTTAAGCTCCTCAAGAGCCGCAGAAGCGTCGTATTTCCCGATGGTCTTAAAGGGTCCCTC
>CAJOQS010000037.1 GCA_905236925.1 uncultured Lachnospiraceae bacterium
AGGCTCGTCCAGAAGGAGCACGCGGGGCATCTTGACAAGCGCTCTTGCTATGGCAACACGCTGCTGCTGTCCGCCGGAAAGCTCGCTGGGCTTTCTCTCGAGAAGCTCGTCTATCTGAACGAGCTTGGCAACCTTGAAGGTCCTCTCAAGCATCTCATCCTTGGTAAGCTTGTCCTCGCCCTTGAGGTTCTCAAGAGGGAACATGATGTTCTGCTTGACCGTCATATGGGGATACAGGGCATAGTTCTGGAATACCAGGCCCACGCCTCTGTTTTCGGGAGAGAGATCCGATACGTCCTCCTCACCGAAATAGATCCTTCCCTCGGTAAGCTTCTGAAGGCCGCAGATCATGTAGAGCGTCGTGCTCTTGCCGCAGCCGGAGGGCCCGAGCAGACCGATCAGCTTGCCGTCCGGGATCTCAAAGGATACATCGTTGACGGCGGTCACTTCGGTCTTGATCTTTTTGTCCCTGTTCGGGAAACGCTTTGTGACATGTTCGAGTACTACTTTCATAAAATGCCCTTCTCCATTTTTATTTTATAATCCTCTTTTGCCTTAAGATCATCGAATATCTTCTGGCTCTTCGCATCGACCACCACCGTATCGGCGAAGATATCATGCAGTGCCGAATTCGAGGATGTCCTGATGATCAGAACCAGCTGCAAAAGAGAAATGAGTACGATAACCGCTGTTCCCGCGATCCCTATCATATTTGCAAGAAGCATGAATATCATGAGGACGGGGACCATCGTTTCAACCGCGTACTTGCCGAGGATCGTCCTTATGGCAAGACATACCGGTCTGAGCTTAGTCTGATCCTTCTGCATAAGGCAGAGTCCGAAGACCTTCTTGCCGACCGTCTGCCCGTTCCCGAAGAACAGGGGTATTGCCAGCTCCACCAGCAGAAAGCCCAGAAGTATTCCGAGACTCAATATCACAAGTGTAAGATTGACGGTAAGCACATAGGCACGCTTCAGGCCATCATCCGAGTTCATGGCCTCGGATGCCCGCTCGATCCTCGCAGTTTCCTCCGGAGTAAGAGCCGCAAGCTCGGCCTCCGAGATATGGAACGAAACTCCGTATTCGCTCTCGTATCTGGCATAATAGGCTTCGAGCTCGTCATATCTGGCATCATAGCCGACTGCCTTTGAAACAAGGAAGCCAAAGCCCGTAGCCGCGATCGTGAGCAGGATGATATCGAGCAGCCATGCCGATATCCTTTTTGTCATGCTTGCCTTCTGAATATCAAAAAACATCGTTCTGTTCCTTATAGGATCTGATCAGCTCATCCGCATCCGCGAGAAGCGCCTCCATTTCCTCGGTGCTGTAAACTGTCGCTCCGCTCGCGCACACATGGCCTCCGCCGCGATACTTCTCGGCGAGCTTGTTGATCCCGACAAACCTTGAACGCAGGCGCACCCTGATCGAAGCGTCGTCATAATCTATGAACGCAAGCCAGATGATGCTTCCCTTGACCTCGCTGAGCAGTCCAACCGCATTGCTCGCCTGCTCCTGGGTGAGCGCGAACTTCTGCTGCATCACCTTGTCAACGTAGATATATGCCACGCCGTTTTCGGTCATCTTCATATTCTCGTAGACATAGGCCTGGAATTTCAGATAGTCATATTCCTCAAGATACAGATGCGCATAGAGCGTCTCGGTATCGATGCCCTGATCGAGCAGAACCGCCGCGAGCCTCAGTGTATCGCCCTTGGTCTCAACATAGCGGAACCTGCCGGAATCCGTCACCATACCGGTGAAAAGACAGGTAGCCGCCTCCTTAGTGAGCTTGAGCTCGTCCCTGAAGGTCATATAAAGATCGACGACCATCTCGCATACCGAAGACCTGTAATCCTCGACCCACGAGATATCCCCGTAGGGTGCTATGTCAACATGATGATCTATCTTAATGATCTCTTTTGCGAGCCGGGCGTTTTTATCGGAGATGCGCTCAATAATAGCGGTATCGAGTACGATGAGAAGGGCTCCTTCATACTTGTCCTCAGGGATCCGTCCGTCCTCCCTGCCAAGGAACGCGACATACTCCGTGTAGTCGTCGCAGGCCACGAGTATTTCCTTCCCGGGGAAGGATGCCTTGAGTATCCCTGCAAGTCCCAGAGTCGAGCCTACAGCGTCGCCGTCCGGGCGGATATGTCTTGCGATTATGATCCTCTCATAGGATCTTATCCTGTCAAGGATCTGCTCTTTTATCTGTTCGTTCATTTTATCCTCTCAGTCGGAAGCGCGTCATTTAAGCATATCATCGAGGTCCTGCAGCATCCTCATGGCTGTTTCCCTGTCGGGAACGGTTGCACCGCTCGCCTTTTCATGACCGCCGCCGCCGTATTTAACGGCTATGGGATTGATATTGTATTTTGAGGAGCGGATCTCACAAAGGACTCCCTCCTCTGCTTCGGTGAAATTCACCCAGATATCGACGCCCCGGATATCTCCCATCGTGCCGAC
>CAJOQS010000038.1 GCA_905236925.1 uncultured Lachnospiraceae bacterium
ACAGGATCACGGCGGTATTCCTGTTATTCTATTATGTTTTTATTATTGCCTTTTGGGAGGAGTTTATATGCCGCGGCGCATGCACATATCTGTTAAAGAATGAGAAGACTGTTATCAGATTTCTTGTTCCGAATCTGTTGTTTGCGCTGTCGCATATTTTCAACTACTCGGGATGGGGAGCACTGACGGGTGAGTATGTCATCAGATTCCTTAGGACAGACATGATAGTTGTTTTCTGTGTTGGGTGCATTAATCAAGCGTTAAAAGAGAAAACCGGTACTATCTGGATCCCTGTACTGCTGCATGCGGTCTGGGATTTTGCACTGGCGTATAAATAAAGTGCGGATGGGGAGATAAAATGACCATACATGAATTCGGAAAAGAGAATAAGCAGGTTGTTGTACTGGTACATCCTTCAATCGTGATGTGGGATTATTTTGAGTACGTCATTCCGCTTATGGAGAAGAAGTATCATCTCGTTATTCCGGCAATTCCGGGGTATGACCCTGAGGTGAAAGGTGATTTTTCGAGTGTTGAAGAGATATCGGCAGAATTGGAAGACTGGCTTATCAGGAATGATCTTCGGAGTGTGGCTTGCATCTACGGATGTTCCATGGGAGGCAGCATTGTTGTGAGGATGCTTGCGGATAACAGGCTGATTATCCGGAGTGCCGTTATCGACGGCGGGATCACGCCGTACAGACTCCCTTGGATCATTACGAGATTTATAGCGATAAAGGACTTTTTGCTGATATATACAGGCAAGATCGGCGGAGCGAAGCTCCTGGAAAAGGCGTTTTCCACGGATGAACTCTCGGAAGAAGATGTTCAATATGCCGCAAAGGTGCTGAAGATGATCAGCACGAAGACCATCTGGCGGACATTTGAGTCCTGCAACAATTATTCCATGCCAAAAAATATTAGTACAGACTGCAAACACATTGAATACTGGATTGCGGAGAAGGAAGTTAAAGATCGCAGAGGTGATGTGGCTTACATAAAGGAAAACTTTCCGGACACAAAATTCAGAAAGATCAAAAATGTCGGACACGGCGGGCTTGCCCCTTTTAACCCGGAAAGATTTGCAAGAGGAATAGATCGGGCCGTTAAGAAAGCGACTAGTTAGGAGACATTACGATGCAGAAATATCATATCGAAAAGAATACGGTACAGGAGACTCTGATCATACCTCTTTACGGCAGGAAGGTGTGTTCCGACAGCTTTCCGAATCTCTTTAAGGATCCTGAGGCAGAGCGCATCTGCAATTTGCTGGACTATGACTTTGCCGAAAAAGGCAAGCGTATGGAATCCGGAGTGGGGCTCTTCGGTGCGCTTGAGGTTGCGCAGCGGCAGTATGATATCGCTTGTGAAGTAAAAGATTATCTGAAAGCATATCCGAATGCGGCGGTGGTCAATCTGGGATGCGGTCTGGATGATACATTCCGCAAGTGTGATAACGGGACATGCCGTGGTTACAATATCGATATGCCCGATGTGATCAAAGTCAGAAACGAGCTTCTGCCTGAAAATGACAGGGAAAAGAATCTCGGCTTTGATCTGAATGACGAAAGCTGGATGGATGAGATCAACGCGGGAGAAGGCGCGATATTTTACGCCACCGGCGTGTTTTACTATTTTAAGACCGAAGATGTTAAAGCGCTCTTTTGCAAGATGGCTAAACGTTTCCCTGGAGCGGTGCTTGTATTCGATGCCTGCAATGAACGCGGAGCAAAAATGATGACTAAGACCTGGCTGAAAGAAGCGGGAATAAGCGATGTGAATGCCTTCTTTTCTTTGGAGAACCATACGGAGCTTGAAGCTTGGAGCAAGGATTTCACGAGTGTTTTGGCCAAAAGCTATATGCGCGGTTACAGGGACATTTATAAGGATGTAAGCTTTCTTCACAAGCTGATGATCAGATTCTGTGACAGGCTGGTAAAGATGATCATTGTGAAAATAGAGTTTAAGGGTTGAAAAGGAATTAGATTGTATGGATACGGAAAAAGCGATCAAAAATTTCGGGAAGTATTACAGAATTGCATTAAAGAAAGCCGGACTTGATGATATTGACGGGAAGATTGACGCTTTTGAAAAGAGACTTCGAGGCATGTATGCTTCCGAGAATTACAGAAAGCACAATATCTACCCTACAACAGATACAACCTATATCTACGCGGTCATGGCAATGTGCCTCGAGGTCAAGTCGTTTGGATATCCCGACAAGGAAACGATAGATCTCGTCAACAGGGGATTTGAGAAGCGGAGAAACTTTTTTAAGGTAATAATCGCGATCATAAATATTCTTCCAAACAGCTTTAATATCGCAAAAAAATGGAATCTGGGCGATCACGAAAAGCGTGTAAAGGACGGAAGCATAACGTACGATTACTTTACGGTTACGGAAGATAAGGTGGAATACAGTATCTCAAAGTGCATGTATGTCGAAATGTTCGCCGAGTACGGAATACGCCCGTTGTGTAAGATTTTCTGCAAGACGGATGAGTTCGCGTATGCCGGGCTTACCAGACATGTGAATTTTATCAGGCATTCCGATCTTTCGGACGGACCTGCCTGCTATGATGAGGTGATAAGGAAATGAAAGGAATTCAGTTTGATCCGGTAAAAGATGGTTTTTACGGAACATGGTACGAGAACCCGAAAGGATCCGATTGTGCCATGATCGGATTGTTTGGGGATGATCCAAATGATTATATGGCCAAATGCGGCGCAAAATGGCTTCATAAACAGGGCGTGAACTGCATGGCGATGTCTCCCGGCAAGAAGGATTACAGTCATGTAAACTGCCCGCTTGAGAGGATAGAAACTGCCATTAACTGGTTAAAAGGACACGGTAATAAAAAGATCGGCATCATGGGAATGTCCACGGCCGGGATGCATTCTCTGGTGGCTGCGTCGTTTTTTCCCGATATTACCCTGACATTCGGTATCACGGCAAGTGATTTTGTTTGGCAGGGATTTGAACAGGGGAAAAAGGACGGATGCAAGGAGTGGCCGGTTCCGAACGCTTCACCCCTTTCGTGGAATGGCGAGCCTCTTCCGTATGAGGTCTTGCTTTTTCAGAATCCATAAACAGCTTTGAAGATCGGATAAAATCACC
>CAJOQS010000039.1 GCA_905236925.1 uncultured Lachnospiraceae bacterium
TACTAGAAAATCAGCCTCCGCTTGCGCGGGGGCTGATTTTGTGTCACGCCGGGGTACTTCCGGGGCCGTGACTTCCTTATATCTTTATTCTCTTCTCACTGCTTCAGCGGATATGCATCCGTCAGCATTCTTGTGATCGAAAGGGCCTGTGAATGATCGCCCTGAGGATTCTTAAGAACGATACCTATTGCCTCCGCAACAAGCTCCATATCCTTCTCCTTGAAGCCGCGGCTTGTTACTGCGGGAGAGCCGAGCCTTATGCCGCTCGTAACAAAGGTCGACTGAGGATCGTTGGGAACCGCGTTCTTGTTAACGGTGATGTTGACCTCCTGAAGAAGGGCTTCCGCCTCTTTTCCGGTCATGTTGATGTTCTGAAGGTCAACGAGCATCAGATGATTGTCCGTTCCTCCCGAAACAAGGTTGAATCCGCGCTTCTTAAGTCCTTCCGCAAGGGCTGCGGCATTCTTAATGATCTGTCCCGCATATTCCTTGAACTCGGGCTTGAGTGCTTCTCCGAGGCAGACAGCCTTTGCAGCGATGACATGCATGAGCGGGCCGCCCTGGATTCCGGGGAATACAGCCTTGTTGAACTTGTGCTCCTTAGCGAATTCCTCATCGGAAAGGATCAGGCCGCCTCTGGGTCCGCGAAGGGTCTTGTGGATTGTGGCCGTGGTAACATGAGCGTAGGGGATGGGGCTCATATGATATCCGGTAGCAACCAGACCTGCAATATGAGCGATATCCGCCATCAGGTAAGCGCCGCATTTATCGGCGATCTCACGGAATCTCTTAAAATCGATGGCTCTTGCGTATGCGCTGGCTCCGCAAATGATCAGCTTGGGCTTGCATTCCATCGCAATGCGCTCAACCTCGTCATAATCGATATAGCCGTTGGCATCAACACCGTAGGGAACGCACTTATAGTACATTCCGGAAATATTGTAGGGTGAACCGTGTGTAAGATGTCCGCCGTCCGCAAGGCTCATTCCCATGTAGGTGTCGCCCGGCTGAAGGAGCGCCGTCTCGACAGCCTGGTTTGCCTGGCTTCCCGAATGGGGCTGGACATTGGCATAGGTACATCCGAAAAGCTTCTTTGCGCGTTCGATCGCAAGTGTTTCCACCTGATCGACGTATTCGCAGCCGCCGTAATAACGGTGGCCCGGATAGCCTTCGGCGTACTTGTTGGTGAGCGGGCTTCCCATGGCAGCCATAACTGCCTTGCTGACAAAGTTCTCGGAAGCGATCAGCTCAATGTGATCGTTCTGCCGCTGCATCTCTCTGGTAATGGACGCCGCAACTTCAGGATCAACCGCCTTGATCTCGTCATAGTTGTACATAATCTTTCTCTCCTTTTCTTTTTTTCCTTTTTATCTTTACTTTATTACACACATCTTTATTCGATCCCGTTCTTCCTGAGGATCTCGTTGATCATGTCCTCCCTGCCCGCATACTTGGCCTTAAGAGCCTCGATCTCGTTCATGGCGCTGTCCTGCTGCCTGATGTTATAATCTATTCTCGCACGCAGCTTGTTGCGCCTTCTTGAGACGGCATCCTTGAAATCAGCCATCTCCACCCGGTCAAGAAAGACCTCCGGCTGGCATATCCACGCATCGGCGCGCTCCATCCCGGCTTTGTTGAGTGCATCCATCATTCTGGCCGTATAGTTCTCAAGTAGCTGCGTGTTCTTCAGGAACTTTTTCTCCTCTTCCTTCTGCGCCTGATAGCTTTCCCATACAAAGCGGAGCTCCTGAAGGCTGTTAACATTGTATTTGTCGTATGAATAATCGAGCAGGCTCGTGGTATTGACGTATTTTATCTTGACCTTGTTCAAGAGGATATTCGCGCGGTTCATCTTGTATTCGCTCCTCTTGATCTCCGTTTTGCACGCTCCCACCGCATAGACGAAGTATAAGATATATCCGAGGACCGCGATGCCCGTGATAAAGAAGGGCACCGTGAAATCCTTGCGCGTATGTTCCGAAAGAACGATCAGAAGTATGAAAATAAGCAGTGCCGCAAAAACGATCCCGTACGAAAGCTTGTAAAGAAAGTCCTTCTTGTTCTGGGAATGATCCTTTTCATAGGATATGCTGCCCTTTTCACCTTCGAGGTTTCGCATATCGTCCCTTATGAGATTAAGATAATTCTCGTGCCGCTCAAGCTCCGTGATCTTCCGGGGGAACTCCCTCGAATAAAACTGCATTGTGTGGTAGAGATCCGAACGGAGCCTTTTTTCTCCCTTCTGGAACCTCTCTCTCTCGGCATCCAGCGACAGCATCATCCTGGCCGAATCCGCGATATCTCTCCTGTCGCCTTCGTCCATCTGCTCAAAGCGCTGAATGTCAGCCAGATATTGTGTTATCTGACCGTATTCGACCTTTATCTCCTCCTGCTGCATCCGCAGGTATGTCACCTGCTCGCACAATTCCCCGGTGATCTTCGCGAGGTCACCTTCGCCGATCTTTTCAGCCTTGCCGGCAGCAAGCGCCTGTCCGACCGTCATATATGTATAATCCGGTTCCTGTACCTCAGGAGTACTCTTCTTCCTGTTAAACAATCCCATTGTCCGATGCCCTGCCTTCTCAGCCCTCGCCTGCCGATGCCCTGTATGTCGTCTTAAGGACGGTTATCATCTCATCGGCGAGTCTGTCAAATTCAGATGTTCTCCCCTGCTGATAGAGTACCTTAAGCCTGTCGAGCTGGTCAAGTCCGCCGCCTGCCTCGACTCTCGATATCGCATTCTCAAGTCCCTCTTCAAGATGGTTCAGGAACTCGCCGTTATCCAGAAGTCTTGCGGCCTCCTTAATATAATCGTTTTCGCGGTGTCCGAGCTTCAGGGAATAGAAATAACACTTCAGCGATTCCTCGGAATCATTATGCTCGTAAGCCTCGCGGAACATATCTACCGCAAGGTCGTAACGCCCGCTTCTAATATATATCACTCCAAGATTATGGAGGATATTGCCGTATTCGGTCTTTTCGAGAGAAGCGCTTTCGGGTGATGCCATGATCCCCCTGTATTCCTTGAGCGCCTCAGCATAGAAGCCTCCCGCGAGATACCGGTCGGCCCTTCGTTTTCTCCTGCCCACCGGTGACATTCCGGACAGCTCGTCCAGTTCACGGCATATCTGACGGATCTCGCTCTCGTCGTAATAATCTCCGGTACAGAATATAACGACAAGACGGCTCTTAAGATCGGACCTCGTAAGGATCAGCTGCTCCAGAAGCTCCCCTCTTTCGGGGAAACCGAGCTCATCCTTGATAAACAGGGCCATTTCACGGTCGATGACACTTTCATCGAGCATGTCAAGCTCCGAACGCAGGCAATAGCAAAGCTCCTCGATCGTAAATATCCTTACGCCCGAGGTTTTGATCACATATGGCTTTTCGGCTTTTCTGCCCGCGCAGAGAATTACCTTTCCCATCAGATCTTAAGCACCTGCTCCCAAATTTTATGATTTGATCTGTAGATCTCTCCAAATCCCATATCCCGCACCGTGATAACGCATGTATCCCTGTCCGGAAACCTGAGCCTTATGTTCAGACGCACGCTCCTGTCAGGTCTGACATTAAGCGTCTCGAGTGTGACTATTGCACAGATAAAGTCCTTTTTCAGAGCGTTGTGGACAATGAAATCCAGCTCGTTTGTTTTATCCATAATGACTTCTATCTCGCAGGCCGCTTCATCACAAAGCTGCCCGATCGAAACAAGCTCTTTTTCCTGATACGAACCTCCGGACAGGGCTCTTATCGCGATGCTGCTCTTGAGCACCCTGTCCCCGACAAGCAGATAGTTCTGGGCTCCGCCGTTAAGCAGAAGGTCCGCCGCGTATCCGGCTCCCTTCACATACAGGTTCTGGCCCCTGAAAACGCGCCTTCCGTTGCAGAGATTCTTAAGGATATTATCTGCCCATGCGCTCTCGAATCCGGCTCCGGTAAAATACAGACCCGATATGATCTGCTTGTTCAGAACCGCCGAGGCCGTGTTCTCAAAGGCAAACATAAGCCTGTCAGTCTCTTCCGGAGCAAGCATCTTATAATTTACCTTGGAAGTGAGATCCGTTTTCTCGGCAACGACCGTGATCGGTTCGCTCCTTCTTCCGAAGCTCAGCTTGTAGAATACAAATTCGTCATGGTCGAAGTCAAAAAGTCCGACGTCATTGATCCAGATATCCTTGTTCTGGGAAACCGAATAATACATGAAGCTCTCAAGATGAGTTATCATCCTGATACGGTCCGAGCGAATGCCGAGAAGCTCCACGGCAGAAGTTAAATTACGTTTTAAGTTCTCGTCAATGCTCTTTACAGTAAATACTACACCTGTAATCTTGGCAACGGAAAACTTCGCTTTGAACGCTGCGAACATTCTTCTGAAGAATCTCTCAAGGAGGATATCGGCAGCGTATGTCTGCCCGAAGATCTCAATCGTTCCGTTCGAGCAGGCCAGTGAAACCAGTCCGTTGATCCTGCGGAATTCCTCATTCTGACCCGGAAGGGGAGCATATGAGGCAGCTTCCTCACCGAAGAGCCAGTCGTTTCCTCCGGAAAAAGCGCACAGCTCGGTAGGGATCCTGAATTTTGCGGGATCCTTTGAAAGGCTCGCCGAAAAGAGCTCTGACTCCTCCGTATAGTAGCAGAGCTGGGTAAAATCATCGGTGAGGTCTATCCCCACAAGCACGGCCTTTTCGTTTTCCAACGTTTTTCCTTTCTGTGCGTCCGGCAGCCCATCAGATCCGTCGGGCATAACCACGTCCGGTCATATTCAGAATATAGGCTCAAACAGCTGCTTTGCAAGCTGTTCATTCCTAATATAGTTTTCCAGAAGTTTCTGCATTGTCTTTGAATCGTTCATCTCCCTTGCGGTGATGATAAGATTCAGCTGCCTGTAGCCCGTATCCTCGTTTCCGATCATCTCGGGTTCGGGGCGTATCTCGCTGCTTTCCGTCACAACATAAGAATCGGCGTCTTCCTCGGTTATATAATACTGAAGGACTTCTCCGTAGAAAACAACGAACTCGCTGACAAATATACCGTATCCGAGATCCTTCATATCAGCTTCGACATAGTTTTCGGCGTCTTCATCGGAAAGGAGGCAGTAATGTATCCTGACATGGCGCCTTGGATCGGTATGATATTCCACAAAATGCTTGTCCTGCATCTCGTTCGGAACGCGTATCCCGTCACCGAACGTTTTAAAGAACGGAAGCACGATACCGCGGTTCTCAAGATCGGCAAGCTTTGTTTCTATGAAGTTCCTGTCCCTGTCATCGAAATGTTCCTCCTGGGACAGATATTTCAATATGGCAAGGACGCAGAGATCATTGGTCTGATAAACCGATTCCCTGCGCATGAGTTCAAGCATATCGGCTTCGGGAAGAAGCTCCTTTACGAGATACCGGTATGCGTAGTAAGACATAAAGGCTCCGATCAGATGCCGGTTGCTCCCGTGATCGTAGTAGCGCTTCAGGACATCCTTCGAATAGCTCATGTCGCTTTCGGTGAACAGAAGCTGGGCAAGAAGCCTTTCCTCAAGGTCATCTGCCGAGATGCCCTCGTCCGTTGCAGCTTTCCAGAGCTCATACATGCTGTCGTTGTCGCCGTTATAATACTTGACCAGATAGGACATGATATCGCGGTCGTGTCTCTTTCTGCAGAAAGCGGCGTAACAGAGCTCGGTAAAGAAGGGATCACCGATATTCTCGTCATTGGACGTGATAAGACGCGATACCAGCTTCGTTATCCTTCTGATATCGACTCCGCCGTAGCCGAAGACCTTCATATTCCTGAAGGCAAGGCTGTAAAGCTCCCTCATAATGAGAAGCTCTATCATTCGCGCGCGGTCCCTTCCCGAAAGCGAGGAAAGATCCGTTTTGACGAGCAGATTCTCCATAAGCTCGCCTTCGAGGTTCTCATAATAATACTCTATGAGTTCACGGCGGCACTCCACCGCGAACCTTCTTTCGAGATCGACATCATCGACGCAAATCCGGACGAGCCTGATTATCTCCTCGGTGTCGTCACGGTAGCGCGCGCTTTCGAGACTGTTCAGAATCACACGGCGGTCGTCCGTACATTTTGTAAGGCACAGACGTATCAGTTCGGGATTGTTGATCAGCTTTGTGACCGGCATCTTCTCCGAACGGATCCGGCTTCCGTGTCCGTCCTCGACGAGCATTTCGGGATTTTCCGTAAAAATATCAACGTAAGCGATCCCGTTTCTGACCTCGAAAATAGACTCATTTTCCAGTTCCTTATGAGCCACAAGGATCGCTACGGCATCTTCAAGTTCGACCTCAACGCGGTGCTTGAAAATGATATCCGGAAGTTTCATTACCAGATTTTCATCGAGATCCGCGGGGCCGATCACATTATTGTAAAGGATCGTAAGGTTGTCATCTATACATCCGTCCGCCAGTTTTCTCAGGGCGAACTCTTTCATCTGCTGAAGCAGAAGAAGCGGAAGTGTGTCTGCTGTCGTCCTGTAAAGGAGTACATTCGCATAAAACATGCCCTTGACTTCGTCAGGAAGAGGCATCCCGTTCTCAAAATAACTCTGCATTCCCTTCGGAAGTGCCTTATCGGGGCGGTTGCCGGCAGACAAAAGACAGTTTTCATAGAGGCCTTTGACATTGAGCTGCTCGATAACGCCGACAGACAGCCATTTGAACGCTGTTTCA
>CAJOQS010000040.1 GCA_905236925.1 uncultured Lachnospiraceae bacterium
ATCGTTGGAGCCGTAGTCGTTATCATTTGCTTCACCGCTGTTCCGATCGGCGATATGCTGAAGGTCCAGCCGGATACCAGCCTCTATGGTTCTGCGCTTGGTCGTTTCATGCTGAGCGCAGAAGGAAACGTGGCGTTTGCTTTCTCGTGGTCGACCCAGGCTCTTGTTATGCCGAGACTCGCAAAATCCGAGAAGAGCGGTTATTGGGCGACTGCCGGTGCATATGGAATCGTTGCTCCGTTCTTCGTAGCGGCCGGCGGCGTTATGGCTATCGCAATGTTTGTCCATGCCGGTTACTATGAGTCCGATCCTACTGTTATGCTGTCCACTCTGGCTGGCCCCGGCTTTGCTCTGCTGAGCCTTCTGATGGTTGCATTTGCTAATATCGGTACGCAGGGGACAGGTTCCTACGTGAACTGCATGATCATCAAAAGCGGACTTCCGAAGGTCAGCTATAAGCTGCTCGTTATCTTAACGGCGGTCTATGTCGCTGCCCTGACCATTTGGGGATGGGTCATGGACAACTTCGGATCCTTCATCTCCATGGCGGCACAGATCCAAGGCCCGATCATCGGTATGACGGTTGTAGACTACCTGATTGTAAAAAAGCGGAAGATAAGCTTGAAATCGCTATACAATATCGACGGCCACAAGGCATATGAGTTCACCGGCGGATTCAACCTGGTCGGTTTAGGGTGCATGCTCATTGCTTTCGTCACAAACATCCTGTTCATTTATAATCCATTGACGGCAGAGATCAAGAGCCCCATCTTTATGGTGCTGACAGGCAGCGGCTATACTGCTTTCTGCGGTGGTCTTCTGTATTGGCTCGCAAGCCTGACTCCGCTGAGGAAGTACATGCTGCGAGACAGAAACGAGCTGGATATCGTTTAAAGGAATCGAGCGGGGGGCTTCTCCCGCTCTTTTGAACGTTAGGATGTGATCGCTTGCCATCTGCTCATAAGTGATGGAGGCGCCGCGGCGGCAAGGGACCGGATCGCAGGATCTCGCTCACTTACAAAGTGCTGCATCTGGTAAATGAACGCCGCTTGTGCTATACTATCTTCGAACAGAAGGGAAGAACGATACTGATTCGAAGATCGGAGATGGCAAAATGGCGAAAAGCACGATGAAAAGGATCTACGCCATGAAAAAGAATGAATTCACATTGCTTTACGCAATCAAAAAACATGGGATGCAAAGCCACAGAAAGATCAGGGATATTACCGCTCTTTCTACCGGATACATATCTCAAACCCTGAATGAATTCCAGGATAAGGGCTGGGTGGATATCGATGGTATTACAGAGAAGGGCGTCGAAGCTCTGCGTCCATACAAGGTGGATAACGCTATCATTATGGCAGCCGGCATGGGGACTCATTTTGTCCCGATAACTCTGGAAAAACCCAAAGGACTGCTCGTGGTAAAGAACGAAGTGCTCATTGAGCGCCAGATCGAGCAGCTGCAGGAAGCCGGGATCAATGAGATCGTGATCGTCCTCGGCTATAAGAAGGAAGCTTTTTTCTACCTGGAGAGCAAGTTTGAAGGGCTTAAGATCATCATTAATCCCGAGTTCAACACAAAGAACAATACTCACACTCTCTATCTGGCTCAAAAGTATATCAAAAACAGCTACATTTGCTCTGCAGATGATTACTTCGAGGAAAACCCGTTTGAAGAGTATGTGTATCAGTCTTACTACGCCGGAGTCAAGGTAGACGAGAAGGCCGACGAATGGTATATGATCCCTGATGGGAAGATGAATATCTCTAAGGTTAAGAAGACAGGAACCGACGGATATATCATGCTTGGACATGCCTATTGGAATCGTGTATTCAGTTCTGCCATGGCAGGGATCCTGAGCGAAGACCATAACGTTGGAAACTATGACCAAGTAATCTGGGAACAGATCCTTCTGGAGCATATCAAAGATCTGCCGCCAATGGAGATCAAAGTGTATCCCAAGGATGTGATCTTTGAATTTGATTCTCTTGACGATCTCAGAGAGTTTGATAACAACTATGTGGACAATACACATACGAAGATCATGAGAAATATTGCCAGAGTACTGGACTGCAAACAAAGTGAGATCCTGAATTTCAAGGCCATCAAAGAAGGCCTGACGAATACCAGTTTCGTATTTGAGGTAAACGGAAAGAAATATGTTTATCGTTATCCCGGAGACGGCACGGAGGCAATCATTTCCAGACAGCACGAGAAGAAGGCGCTGGAGCTTGCGAAAAGCATCAGCGTAGACCCGACGTTTATCTTCATGGATGCGGAACAGGGATGGAAAATCAGCTCCTTTGTAGAGGGTATTCGTACACCTGATTATGACAGCTTTGACGATTCCAAGAGAGTGCTTGCTGTTCTTCGCTCTCTTCATGAGCGGAACCTATCTGTACCATGGTCTTTCATGCCGTGGGAAGAGGCCGGAAAGATCGAAGTTATCCTGCGATCTGAAAAGGGCGGCATCGCCGATCAGGAATTCGATCAGTTGAAAGAAAACGTCCGGAAGTGCTATCAGAAATGTGATGGGGATGGCATTACCATGCGGTTTTGCCATTGCGACACTTATGCTCCGAACTGGATGCTCACAGACAAAGAAACGATCCTGATCGATTGGGAGTATGCGGGCAATGCAGATCCCGGCTGCGATATCGGAACTTATATCATGGACTCTATGTGGGAAGTTCCGGAAGCTGAGAGATTCATTCGGGAGTACTGTGGCGAGAGCATGACAGAACAGCAGCTTTTCCACTACCTGGCTTATACAGCTATTCTTTCATACTACTGGTATGTGTGGGCGCTTTATCGTGAAGCATGCGGTGCAGTTATGGGTGAGAGCCTTTATAACTGGCATGTGATGGCCAAGCGGTATAGTAAATATTTAGTAGAGAGATTTGGGCTGTGACCTGCTGATCTCTGTATCTATGAAGGGTGACTATTGCATAATATGACTCGGTATGAATTTGAAGTATTAAGATATATCGAACACAGAGGCGCCGGACAGTATTCCGTTCGGCAGCTGAGCAATGAACTCTGTGTGTCCGGTACAGAAATCAGCAGATGTCTGGAAAAGCTGGCAGAACAAGGACTTCTGAAAGAAGACGAGCAGTATATCGAGATAACGGATGCCGGGCTTGAAGCGATGGAACCGTACAGGGTTAAGAGAGCAATCATCGTGGGGGCCGGTTTCGGTTCCCGTATGATGCCGGCCACGGCTGATCGCCCAAAGCCAATGGTGACTGTAAATGGTGTCAGGATCATTGACACCCTACTCGATGCGCTGGTGAAAGCGGGCATTGAAGATATCACCATTGTCGGTGGTTACAAGGTCGAGGTTATGGGAGAACTGCTGGAAAAGTATCCATTCCTAAACATCTTGCATAACACAAAGTATGAGGCAGAGAATAACATATCATCTGCTCTTATGGTTTTGGATCGTTTTAATGGTGGATGTTATTTCTGCGAAGCGGATTTGTATATCACCAATCCAGAGATAATCCAGAAGTATCAGTATGCAACAAGCATTCTTGGCTCCTGGTCCTTGGAAACAGATGACTGGTGTTTTAAGAGCGTTGATGGATGCGTATCAGATTATAAGAAGGGCGGAACCTACTGCTATAATTATTATGGCATCTCTTACTGGACCGATGAAGACAGCGAGAAGCTGAAAGCAGACTGGGTCGAGCTGCACGATGGACCGGATGGTAAGGATCTGTTCTGGGAGTTCCCCGCGTTTATGCACAGGAAAGAAAAGTATAAGGTAGAAATCATACCCTGTAATAAACAGGACATCATGGAGATCGATAACTACTATGAGTTGCAGCAGTTGGATCCGAGTTATAAGTGACCTTCCCCTGTGATCCTTCAGCGAATCCCGGTCTTCCTTGCCATGCATCTCCATTGATCGGCACCTTCCAGCCCAAAAGTGCGCGAGCCTATTGACAAACCCGCAGACCGTGATACAATGTTTTAGTCAAAAACTGCATAGCCTTATCAAGAGTGGCGGAGGGACCGGCCCTGTG
>CAJOQS010000041.1 GCA_905236925.1 uncultured Lachnospiraceae bacterium
ACCAGAATAACCCGGAGAAAGGATATCAAGCGTAACCGTGCAGGCATTGTCGTTCTGTTCGGCTATCCTGATGATGTTATCGTTACCCGGAGTCCAGGTTATTGCCGTTCCGGAAGGGATACCTTCATCACATTTAAGCTGTATGGTAAGTGTATTCAGACTATTCTTAAAGTTACTGTAGGATATCTCGGCGCCGTCATTGTATGTGGAACCGCCGATCTGAAAGCTGTATGCCGACGCAGCGGCCAGAGCCTTGACCGGATCGAATCTGAACTTATCAAGCCATGAACCGTCGTTGCCGAGAGGCTGGAGATCCATGATCAGCAGCGCGGCAACAGCAATCAGTGCTATTCTTCTGAACAATCTTTTCATCATATGCAAATACCTCCATAAAGGTATAGTTCGCCCCTTATCAGATTATTTATCGACATTTTTTTCTTTTTACTTAACCCCCTGGATATTTCGGGATTAACTTCGCGTATCGTGATTATAGACCTTTGATATTGCAAAAACGTGTCAGAAGATAGTCTTTTTAGGTACAAAAAGCTCTTGAATCAGAACAGATATTCGGGTATCATAGAAGTACTTGCAGTTCAAAGTGTTAAGAAAAGGAATCGGATATGAACTCTTTACTTGAAGGCCTTAACGATAAACAGACCGAGGCAGTCCTCCACGACAAGGGCCCCCTCCTCATACTTGCGGGCGCAGGCTCCGGAAAAACACGCGTGCTCACCCACCGTGTAGCGTATCTGATCGCCGAACGCGGCGTCTCACCCTACAGCATAATTGCCCTGACCTTCACCAACAAGGCCGCTAAGGAGATGCGTGAGCGCGTCGAGAAGATAGTCGGCCACGGTGCGGAGAACATCTGGGTCAGCACCTTCCATTCATCCTGCGTGCGTATACTCAGGCGTTTCATAGATACCATCGGCTACGGCCGTGATTTCGTAATTTATGACACCGACGACCAGAAAAGCGTCATGAAGGATGTTTTTAAAGCGCTTTCGATCGATCCCAAGCGCCTTAAGGAGAAAACCGTCCTGTCCGTTATCTCCCACGCCAAGGACGAGCTGATCGATCCCGACCGTTTCGAGCTCGAAGCCGGAGCGGATAAGACGCTCAGGACCTATGCCGCCTGCTACAGGGAATATCAGAAGCGCCTCAGGATCAACAATGCGCTCGATTTCGACGACCTTATCTTCAGGACCATCGAGCTTTTCGAGAACAACAGGGACGCTCTCGAATACTACAGGCGCAGGTTCATCTATATCATGGTGGACGAGTATCAGGACACGAACTCCGCCCAGTTCAGGCTCATCAGCCTGCTGGCGAATCATACCAACGACGAGGGAATTGTCGAGCACAATCTCTGTGTTGTGGGTGACGACGACCAGTCCATCTACAGGTTCAGGGGAGCCAACATCCATAACATCCTCGATTTTGAAAAAACATATTCCGAGACGATCACGATCAAGCTCGAGGAGAACTACCGCTCCACCTCGCACATCCTTGATGTCGCGAACGAAGTCATTCAGAACAACGCCGAGCGCAAGTCCAAGAAGCTGTGGACAAGGAACGGTGAGGGCGATTTCGTCGAGCTGCATTATTACCCTTCCGACCGTGATGAAGCCGACGGCGTCATCTGCGAGATCGCCGCGGGCGTCAGGGAAGGCTTCCGGGAATACGGCGATTATGCCATTCTTTACAGAACGAACGCACAGTCGCGTATTTTCGAGGAGAAGCTCATATACAGGAATATCCCCTATAAGATAATCGGTGGTCAGAACTTCTATCAGCGCAAGGAAATCAAGGACATGCTGGCTTATCTGCGAACGATAGCCGGAACTCAGGACAGCATGGCTGTTAAAAGGATCATCAATGTTCCCAAGCGGGGCATAGGTGCCGCCACGATAGAAAAGCTCGATGCCTACGCCGAAGAGCACGAATGCTCATTCTATGATGCTTTAAGAAGCGCGCCTTTTGTTCCCGGTGTTGAAAGGGCCGTTCCTAAGCTTGACCGCTTTGTAAGCCTTATCGAATCGCTCCGTTCCCGATCCGATGGTGAGTACGCGCTCCCGGATCTGATCGACGAGATCCTCGAGGCAACACAGTACATTGACTGGCTGTCCGAGGACGACGAGCCCGACAAGGTCGAGGAACGCATATCCAACATCAACGAACTCATAAGCAAGATGACCGATTACGCCGACAGCCTTGAGGAAGGCACCGAAGCGCCGACGCTTGCCGGATTTCTCGACGAGGTCGCTCTCGTAGCCGATGTCGACAGTATGGATGAGGGAGGCGACAACAGGGTGCTCCTTATGACTGTTCACAGTGCCAAGGGACTTGAATTCCCTGTTGTTTTCATGACCGGAATGGAGGAGGGTATCTTCCCCGGCTTTATGTCGATCAATGCCGAGAATCCCGAGGAGGAGATCGAGGAGGAACGCCGTTTGTGCTATGTAGGCATGACCCGTGCGAAGGAAAAGCTCTTCCTTTCGTCATGCTCTTCAAGAATGATGCGCGGAGAGATACAGGAGAACACGGAATCACGCTTCCTCAAGGAGATCATGCGCAGTTCGCTGAAGGTATCGGGTGACAGGCGCCGTCCCAGGCTTGCGGACGATTCGTTCCGAAGCGGGGCCTACGGCCGCTTTGCTTCCTCCGGCAGCTTCTCATCCGGCACCGATCGATACAGCTCCTTGGGCAGCCGTGAATACACCGGTCAGGATCGCTTCCCG
>CAJOQS010000042.1 GCA_905236925.1 uncultured Lachnospiraceae bacterium
GCAGACGTTGAGTTCGATGTCCTCCGCGCGGCTGCTCTGTCCGATGACCATACCGGAATAGACCTTTTCACCCGGTCCTATGAACAGCGTACCGCGCTCCTGGGCATTGTACAGTCCGTACGTAACGCTCTCACCGCTTTCAAAAGCGATCAGGCTGCCCTGCTTACGGTACTCGATATCTCCCTTATAAGGCGCATAGCAATCGAAAATGGTATTGAGTATGCCGTTTCCTTTGGTATCCGTCATGAACTCGCCGCGGTAACCGATGAGACCTCGTGAAGGGATTGAAAATTCCAGTCTCTGGTATCCGCCTGCCGCAGTGGAGACACCCAGCAGTTCGCCTTTACGGCTGCTGAGCTTCTGAATGACTGCTCCCGCAAATTCATCAGGCACATCAATGATCGCGCGCTCGATGGGCTCAAGCTTCTTGCCGTTCTCATCCTCGCGGTAGATCACCTGTGCCTTCGAGACGGCAAACTCGTAGCCCTCGCGGCGCATGGTTTCAATAAGTATTGAAAGATGCAGTTCTCCTCGTCCCGACACCTTAAAGGCCTCGGTAGTATCGGTTTCCTCAACACGGAGAGAAACATCGGTGTTCAGCTCCCTGAACAGCCTTTCACGAAGGTGACGTGAGGTGACCCACTTACCTTCCTGACCTGCAAGCGGAGAATCGTTGACGATGAAGTTCATCGAAAGCGTAGGCTCAGAGATCTTCTGGAAGGGGATGGGATCGGGCTGATCCACCGAGCAGATCGTATCTCCGATATGGATGTCATCGATACCGGAAATGGCAACTATCGAACCGACCGTTGCCTGCTCGACCTCGACCTTCTTAAGTCCGTCGTATTCATAAAGCTTGCTTATCTTGACTTTCCTGGTCTTCTCGGGATTGTGATAGTTGACTATCACGGCCTCTTGTCCGACCTTTATGGTTCCGTTGTCAACCTTGCCGCATCCGATGCGACCGACGTACTCGTTATAATCTATTGTAGATATGAGCACCTGTGTTCCTCGGTCTGGATCGCCCTCGGGAGCGGGAATGTGTTCGATGATGGTGTCAAACAGCGGCTTCATGTTCTCGCGCTTGTCGTTGAGTTCAAGGATCGCAACGCCTGCCTTTGCTGAAGCGTATACAAAAGGTGCATCCAGCTGGTCCTCGCTCGCATCGAGCTCGATAAAGAGGTCAAGCACCTCGTCGATAACGCGCTCGGGATCCGCTTCCGGACGGTCGATCTTGTTGATGCAGACGATTACGGGAAGGGCAAGCTCCAGTGCCTTTTTAAGAACGAACTTGGTCTGGGGCATGGGACCCTCAAAAGCATCCACCACGAGGATAACGCCGTTTACCATTTTCAGTACGCGCTCTACCTCGCCGCCGAAATCGGCGTGTCCGGGAGTATCTATGATATTGATCTTTACGCCGTTGTAATTGACGGCAGTGTTCTTTGAAAGGATCGTTATGCCTCTTTCTCTTTCGAGGTCATTTGAATCCATGACTCGCTCTTCGACCACCTGGTTCTGGCGGAAGACGCCGCTCTGACGGAGCAGGCAGTCCACCAGCGTTGTCTTGCCGTGGTCTACATGGGCAATGATCGCAATATTTCTTACATCTTCGCGTTTCATGATTTGTTTCTTTACCTTCCTGAATAAAACCTTTTTTCCCTAAAACCCTAAAATTATAGCATATTTGAAAAAAAACGCCACTATTTTTTTATTTGTCCTTATGGCTTCTTATATACGCCATCCTTTTGAGCATGTAGTCATCAACATCTCTGAGTTTTTTGACCCTTGCCTGAAAGAATACCTCGCCGTAGCATTTACGGAGCATCTCCTTGGAGGCGAAGCGCCTTCTTCTCGCGGTTTTGGGGCCGCATAGTCTGAAATGCTCTGCTTCCATAAGGGCAGACAGAGCAGAAACTCCGTACCAGTCAAACATGTTCCTGACGTAGTCGAGGATCTCGCGCTGCTGGCTGCTCAGCATCTCATCCACGGCATCGCCGTCATCGAACAGACCCTTTGGAATGATGCAGCCCACATCAAGGATGCGCTCTTCCACTGCCCTGTAGGGAAGTCCCGTCCTGCAGGGAGCATAATCATCATCAAATATAGGCTCACCGTACAGACACAGCGAAATGATCTGCGACCAGAACAGAATAGTCTCAATTCTCAGCAGTGATACCGGTTCTCCCGGACCGTCCGCAGCGTCACGCTCGGCAGACAGGGAAATATACTCCGCCGCAGCGATGACAGGAGTTCTCGGATAGAGCTCCCTGATGGCCTCGATGCTCTTTCTTTTCGTGACGGCGCTCACCCTGTCCTGCGCCGAGTTCAGGAGCTCCAGATATGACGTGGTATGAGTGTATAGGTCCTTCAGTCTTCTGGTGTATTCGTTGTCGGGTATTTCCTCCCCGTTTTCTCTCAGATAGAGCAGTATCGTGGTTTCTCCCCATCCCAGAAGCTTTGAAAGAGGCTTTTTTCCAATATTATATTTTTCAAGCATTGCTCCGAGTTCTTCCCGTGTTATGCCGGGATTCTCGTGCCTCTGAAGCTCTTTGGACATCAAAGGACCTCCTCTATGATCCAGGGAATGAAGTATGTTATGATGCACATAATTGTCGTGGCCAGCAGAAGACCGAGGATTATCGCGGGAAACGCCTTTTTGATCTTAACGTTCAGAAGGGATGCGATTAGTGCTCCCGTCCACGCGCCCGTACCGGGGATCGGTATTCCGACAAACAGGACAAGGCCCCAGAATTCATATTTCTGGATGCGGTCCGATTTACCCAGCGATTTGGCTTCGAGCTTCTCGACCAGAGGTCTGAAAAGCTTGGTCTTCTTAAGCCAGTTGAAGATAGGAGTGATGAACCACAGTATGAAAGGGATCGGCAGTATATTGCCCGCAAGACAGATAGGGATCGCGGTCCACATCGGCATCCCGAGAAACGGTGCCAGTATAAGTCCGCCTCGTAATTCGATCAGCGGCAGCATCGAAACAATAAAAACGATCAGCTCCTCAGGGAGCGCTGATAAGGTTTCCGCCAGCGATCTGGCAAGTTGCTCTGCCATTTATCTTTCTCCGTAAATCTCTTAATTGTTGTTCTGTTTATTGATCTTGTAGGTCGGAACGATCTCCGAGATCAGGCCCCTTATATCATCGGGCTCGGTAAGTACTACCTTGTACAGGTTGTCGAGCTGGGCAAGGAACTTCTCCTCGTCAAGCTTGATGGGCTGTCCGATATGGATGAGTTTGTTCTCCGTCTCCTTAAGGCCTTCCTCCTTCATGAGCATTTCCTCATAAAGCTTCTCACCGGGGCGGAGTCCCGAGAATACGATATCTATGTCATGATAGGGAACAAAGCCTGACAGTCTGATCATGTTTTCGGCCAGATCGAGTATCTTGACGGGTTCTCCCATATCTAGCACAAAGATCTCGCCGCCCTTGGCGTATGCACCGGCCTGAAGCACGAGTGAAACAGCCTCGGAAATAGTCATGAAGTAGCGGATGATGTCCGGATGTGTTACAGTCACGGGTCCTCCCGAAGCGATCTGCTTCTTAAAGAGAGGGATAACGCTGCCGTTGCTTCCGAGCACATTGCCGAAGCGCAC
>CAJOQS010000043.1 GCA_905236925.1 uncultured Lachnospiraceae bacterium
ATCATTAGCACAGAAGAAGGCATCCGGAAGCTCCCTTCCCCTTGCCAGCATCAGGTACATCTCGCTGTAGGCTACCGCTTCTTCGAAATAACCGTTAAGGATAAACCTTTCGTCGATCTCGAGACCGTACTGCCTCATGGTGTCCTCATACGCCTCATAGCGCGCCTTCTCGTCGAAATTCGGAACACCGTGGACATATCCGATCCTCTTGTGTCCGAGCTTGATCAGATACTCGACGGCCTGCCGCGCGCCGCTCCTGTTGTCTATTACAACGCTCGATACCCTTTCCGACTTGTACTCGCGGTCAATGAACACTATCGGCATGTTTATGCGCTCCAGACGCTCGATATAGCTGTCAGAAAGCCCGTCGTTCATTATGATCGCGCCTTCCACGCCCGAGCTCAGTATCATGCTGTAGATCTCTTCGCTCGTATTTTCATTGCTGACATAGATATTCAGGATGTAGCCGTTTATCTTGCACTGAAGATGAACAGCCTGTATGAGCTGCCTGTAGAAATCTCCCTGAACACTCGAAAGAAACAGTCCGACGGTGTTTTTCTTGCTGGACTTCAGATATTTAGCGTTGACATTCGGAACATACTTGAGCCGTTCGACGGTCTCAAGCACCTTTCTTGTCGTTTCTTCGCTGACATTTCCGACATTGTTCAGAACATTTGAAACGGTTGATATCGCAACATGCGATTCTCTTGCAACATCCTTGATCGTAACCATATGCTGTTATCCTCTCAGCTGCTTTTTATTTTCTGCTCCGGTCCACACTGTAAAGACCCCAGTGCTTCTCCGGCTCGTCCGGGTCGTCGCTCCCCTTCCAGGGCTCGTCAAACGCCTCGAATACGAACACCTCGATATCCTCGCTGCCTGCCCATTCCCAGAGGGCTGACAGATATTCAGCCTGCGCCTTACGGGTCGCCTGCGCGGGATCCATTGATTTTCCGTTGGTTTTGGTCGCCCAGCCGCACTCCGTGAATATCACGTCCTTTTCGGGATATCTTTCGCTTATCAGCCGGTAATCATGCTGATTGGCCTCCAGAGCCTTGTCGACAGATATGCCGTTCCAGAGCGGGTAGCTGTGAATGGATATTATGTCGATCTCGTTAACCAGTTTTTCAAGCGAAAGCCATTCGTGAGTTCCCTCGTTGTAGGTAACGGGCTGTTTGCAGCCGGCCTTCAGCGCCCTCGCGAACTCTATCAGCCTGTCCTCGGTCACAAGATCGGCGCCCCATCCGGGCCTGTTCTCGTTGCCCACCGACACGCACATTACAATGTCGGGGTACTCGTTGGCAAGGGTTATGAGCTTCTTTACGGCCCTGTCGTTATAGGCCGCGTTCTTCTGGAGCCTCGCCGCGTTCAGCGTTTCCTTGACCCACGGACATCCGATGTTGTTGAACTCTCTTTTCGGGTCGATTCCGAGCATTACCCTAAGAGGCAGGGAATTGTCCTTTATGACCCTCAGAGCCGTCCTTGCGTGGGCATTGGGCTCGTACATCCTTATGTATTTGAATCCGTCCGCCACGAGGATCCTAAGGTCCTCCTCCACCTCGGAATAGGAGGGACAAACGCCGGTAAGCGGGCTCTGTCCCTCCCTGTATCCCGAATAGCAGACAGCTTTTTCTGTTTTCCAGTATTTCATCTGTTTTCCTCTGATCTTATTCCATATATGCATCGATCCTTACGATGCTTCCGGCACGGAGCTTTTCCGCGGTTTCCCCGGTTATCGTATCACCGTCCGCCTCAAGAGTCTCGCCCATAGTGGTGAGCAGCTTCATGCTCCTGACCTTGGGCGCGTTCTCTCCGAAGGTCACGCGTTTTGAAGGATTGTGATAAACCACCCTGCACTGACCCATAAAGGTCCAGGAGGCATCTCCGTAGGTGTCAAAGAATCCTTCATCCAGTCCGGGAGCAAGCGTAAGCGCAAGCTCGCCGTCCTTGATATAGAACAGCCGGTCTCCTGCAAACATCCGGATCCACATGCTGATGACCTCCGTGGTCGAGCCCGAAAGTCTCGCGACAAAGCCTCTTCCGTGAACACGCGGATCGGGATTTGCGCTCGAAGCAATAAAGGATGAATTCTCCAGTATGCTCCTTCCGTAGGTCCCGGGATCCATGAAGGGCACGAACGCCGTTTTGAGGGCCTTGTAGTATTCCTCATACAGTCCGTTCTTCAGCAGGGCATAGAGATATTTATACTCCATGTGGAGGAAAATGCTCTCCCTCTCGAGCCATCCGGGAGTAAAGGCGCGTATCCTTCCGTATTTAAGCGAAAGTGCCTCAAGCGACTCGCTGGTCCTGAACATCTTCAGTTCGGGATCGTACATTCCGCTTGAAAGGACCCGGGCGTGCACATCTGCCGCATCGTCCGCTCCCGCGGCAAGATACCTTGCGGGGCCTTCAAGAAAACGGGGAAGAAGCTGAACCTTAAAGCCTCCGACAGAAGCGTATTCCCTTTTTCCGTCCTCCGATGCTCCGGCTTTGCCGTGAGCGAGCGCCTCATAGGTAAAGTAGGTAGGTATCTCTCCGCCCATTACTTCCTTTGCCTTGGCTATGCCCGCATTTACCCTTGCAAGCGCTGCCTTCAGGAATTCTTTTGAATCCCTTGCGGCTATCGTTACGGTCTTTCCGCACAGGGGTCTGTATATGCTCTGCCTGTACTGCTCTCTCGCTGTTGCGGTGCCGTCCCAGTATTTGAAATCATCGTTTCCTGTGTTGCCTTCCTTTTCAGCCTCCGCGCTTACAGGCACGGGATACTTGGCAAGAAGGCTCCTTATCTTCTCGTAAAAGGCAGCCACTTCAAGCGGGAGCTCGATATCTCCCGTTTCCGCTTCGCACAGGAATTTCAGAAGTCTTAAAAGCTCGAAGGTTTCGGGCATGGAGCTCGCAAACATCGCGGGCAGTCCGTTCATCGCGTCGTTCCAGCCGGGCTTGCCGCCCTCCATCTCGATGCCCATTCCGTAGGAATCAAGTGTGGAGAACTTTACAAGAGCCAGCGAAAAGAGCTTGGCCGCCAGAGTTACCGAAACAAGGCTGTTATCGGCGTTTTTCTTCCAGTTTGTCCCTCCCGGAACAAAGCCGTCCTCAGATGCCCTGTTCACGCGGATCATCGAATTGTACTGGCAAACCGTTCCGCCGTCATATACATAGGTCCCTGAACGCGGCGCAACCTGCATGTCACTGTCATAGAAGCGGTATCCGCCCGAGGACATGAGCTCGCCCATTTTATCCGGATAAACATCCGTGTAGCTCTCGATCAGGTCGAGAAGATA
>CAJOQS010000044.1 GCA_905236925.1 uncultured Lachnospiraceae bacterium
AACCGAGCAGACCAACAATATCTCCGCTGTTACGCAAGAGATCACTTCAAGCGCCGAAAGCGCAGCAACTATGAGCAATGATGTCAAAAAGATGAGCGAAAGCATTCTGGAAGATATCAAGGCTACCAACATCGAACTTGAAAAGATAAAACATATATGATTTTTTCTTTGAAAAGGGGCTGTGAAAAAACGCACCCCATAAAAGGAGGACTATTGGCTCATTTCTGAACCAGTGGTCCTCTTTTTTATAGGGTGCGTTCGCAGACAGAAGAACCGTCCCCTTGTCTTCGGAGAACTGCGCAAACAAAAGAACCGTCCCAATGTCTTCCATGTCTTCCCTGTCATTCAGGCACCGATCATTTGTCATATATTGCTGTTTTTGGCTTTCTCGGCGTTAAAGAAATCGTCCACCGCTTTCATTATCTGTGCCTTGTCCATGGTCTTCAGCAGATATCCCTGCGGCTTCAGCTGCATGACCGCCATAACGCTCTCTCGATCGGATCTGCCGGTCAGGAATACGATCGGTATCCCGTCGGAGTTTGGCTCGGAGCGGATCATTTCCATTACCTGCGGTCCTGAAGTTATGGGCATTTCATAGTCCAGCAGGATCAGATCCGGTATATGGTTTGCAATGTAAGTGATGGCCTGCATGCCCGATCTGGTGACCGTGACGTTGTATTTTAACGACAGCCAGTCCTGCATCATCTTCAGAAAAGCGACATCATCGTCGACCAGCAAGATGCTCTTGCGTTTCTTGCGTTCTTCATCTCTGTCCTCGAGCTTTTTGAACTCATCGACCAGATCCTTCATGTCGAACGGACGCTCTATGACCGCTGAAATAACGGTGTCTGGGATACTCCGCTTTATTTCTTCGATCTCCTCCTTGTATCCCACCAGACACAACGATCTGTCCTTTTCGTTGCAGATGTCTTTCAGATATACGAGAACATCCGTTGAGTCAAACACATAGCTTCCCGCGAAAAAAAGGAAAATGTTACTGCGATCCGTAAACGGTTCGATCTTTTTTATCTCCGGTTCAACGATCTCTGTGCCAAAGCCTGCCTTGTTCAGGTTCTTGGCTATGGCATCAGTCATAAATGCCGCACCCTTACTTACGATCAGTGTTTTGCCTGCCATATTCCGTATGCCTCCTATTTCAACAATCGTTCTATATCCTCGTATCTTATCTCTTCCGCGGCTGCGATCAGCTTCCCGCAGCGTTCCTTTTCATTTTCAGGGATCGAATACCCTTTTAGTTCTCCGATGATCTCCACAGCGCTGTCATAATCGGACACTGACATGAATTCCCTGACCGCCGAAAGCATCTCATTCAGCATCTCTTCATCGAGAGGTTTAAGCTCCGATCCTTCGGCGCTGTCAGCTCCCGCTGCACGCTTCAGCTCAACGCCCAGTTTTCTGTAACGCGTCAGCAGCTCTTCGACTCCCGCATACAGGGTACCGGTATCGCCTGCCTTCCCGGCCGCTTCGAGTTTTTCCGCCAGCGCTCCGAGGCTTTCGACGCCGATCACCCTCGAAGTACTCTTGAGGGCGTGGATCTTGATCGTGGCGTTCACTGTATCCGCCGCCTCTATATAGCCTTCTATCTCGTCTGCGTTCGTGTTCACCAGCGACTCGTATATCCTTACGGCATCAAGATAGGAATCTACATCCTTGCAGCGCTCCAGCCCCGCCTTCACATCTATTTCGTCAATGTCCTTAAGCCATTCCGGAAGCGCTTCAATCATCTCCGCTTCCGTCATTTCGTGACTTTCTTCCTCATCGTCTTTATCAACGGCAATGACCTTATCATCCGGCAGATAGCCTATTATCATGCGCTCAAGCCGCGACGGATCGATCGGCTTTGTCAGATAGTCATCGAATCCGGCTTCGAGATATTTCTCCCTCGCTCCCGCCACTGCGTTCGCCGTAAGACATACGGCGGTCGTCTTCGAGTTGAGCCCCTGCTTTGCCCTGATCTCGCCGATTGTCTCGATACCGTCCTTGTCGGGCATCATATGGTCAATAAAGATGATGTCATACAGATTCCGGTCCGCGCAGGCGATACCGCTGTCTCCGCTGTCCGCCTCGTCCACCTGCATTTTGGTCTGTTTGAGCAGGTTTTTGAATACCGACAGGTTCATCGCATTGTCATCGATAACAAGTATACGCGCATCCGGAGCGACAAATCGCTCCCTGTATCTCTTCCGCTCCATGAGCGATCTCCTGAATGCCTCCACATAGTCTCCGAGAGGCTCCCATTCAACGACACCCTGCCTCAGCGCAAACGAGAATACCGATCCTTTCCCGTATTCGCTCTCTACCTCCAGCGTGCTATTCATGAGCGTGAGCAGGCGGAGTGTAATACTCATACCGAGTCCAGTGCCCTCGATTCTCCTGTTCCTCAGTTCCTCGATGCGTTCAAATTCACCGAAGAGCTTGGGCATATCTTCTTTTTTGATGCCTATACCGGTATCGGCGATGCTCACCTTCAGCAGCACAGCGCCGTCGTCATCGGGAATCCTTTCGTATCCCATGTTGAGCGTGACCGAACCCTTTTCCGTATATTTGACCGCATTCGTAAGTATATTCGTAACGATCTGCCTGAATCTGATATCGTCTCCATGGAGCAGTTTCGGAATGTCCGGGGCGATGTTCATATTCAGCTCTAGACCTTTCGCTTCCGCCTTTATGTGTATCATATTTACCAGGTCGTTCAGGACCGAGGACAGATCATAATCGACACAGATGATATCCAGTTTTCCGGCTTCGATCTTTGAAAAATCCAGAATTTCGTTAACAAGTCCGAGAAGCGTGCTCCCGGCAGTCCTGATGCTCTCGGCATAGCCTAAGATGTTTTCGTCTCCGCATTCCCTCAGGATTATCTCGTTCATGCCCAGAACGGCGTTGATCGGCGTACGTATCTCATGCGACATGCTCGAGAGGAAATTGCTCTTTGCCTCATTTGCCGCGATCGCTTCCTTTTCGGCCTTCCGTGACCGGGCCTTGTACTCCGCTATTACGGAAATGACGGTTTCCGCAGTAATCGCCGCAAAGAACACGGTAGTGCAGCACATCTGTATATTGTCAAAGGAAGAGTCGGACATATCACCGAATATCTCAGCCGCATTGAGCGCAAAACCGGCCAGGAGTATGCCGTAGGCGACTGCCCTGAATATCTTCGTCCTGTTCTTTTCCTTTACTCCGAAATATAAGAGCAGAATGACTTCGGCCAGTATCAGCAGGCTCAGCAGTATGATCGAAGCTGCCTTGATCACCTCTCTCATTTCCGTATTTGCGGCAAACAGCAGATCAAATGCAAATGCGATCACCATAAATACCACTATTGCGTATTTGAAGCCCTTCCTGGACTTAAGATCGCTCTGTCTCGAAAAATGGGCAATAAGTATGGGCAGCATGTTCGCTAACGCAAACGTCGACGCAAAGTCAAAGAAATGCGCATTTCCGAGAACCGCCTCAAAAAGGCTGAGACGTGTGACCATATAAGCTACACATGTCATTCCGAAAAAGATCAGCAGAGGAAGCTCCCATTTGCCCCAGCCGGAGAAAACCCGGATAGTATCGGTTATGAACATGATCACGCAGCAGACTATTATTAATATGCAGCATCCGAATATAAATATACTCGATTCGAGCAGCGATACGATCAGGCTCTCATATCTCGTTATGTCAACATTTTCAACGGCAACGGCTGCGTTCTTTGCGACCGGTATGACCTCCAGCCGTATCCGGGACCAGGTGACCTCCGCGGGAAGCGCTATGATATTCTCCGTGCTGCCGACCGCCTTTACTTCAGCGCCATCGTTCCGGCTGCCGGGCATCAGTCCTTTTTCGTAATAAGTAATGTATTCTTCGCCGTCACCCAGATATACCCGAAGCGCCGCATTGCGCAGACGGACGACCACGGACAATCCGCCG
>CAJOQS010000045.1 GCA_905236925.1 uncultured Lachnospiraceae bacterium
AGCTCACCATCATGCTCATTCCTTTTATGAGCTGTACCGCGAAGCTGCCTATCTACGCGTTTTTTACGGGAATATTCTTCCCGGAGCACTCGGCCCTTGTCATGATCGGGCTGTATCTGTTCGGAATCCTGACGGGAATCGTGGCGGCTCTCATTTCCAAGCACACCGGGTTTAAGGGCGAGGCGGTTCCTTTTGTAATGGAGCTGCCCAACTACAGGATGCCGGGCGCGAAGAATGTTGTGAGGCTCCTGTGGGAGAAGGCCAAGGATTTCCTTACAAGGGCGTTCACGGTCATTTTCATCGCAACGATCGTTATATGGTTCCTGCAGACCTTCAATCTTCATTTCGGACTCGCGCAGTCATCGCAGGACAGCATACTTGCCGCTATCGCCGGCGTTTTCACGCCTCTGTTTAAGCCCCTGGGCTTCGGTGACTGGAGGATCGTGACGGCTCTCATCACCGGATTCATGGCGAAGGAAAGCGTGGTTTCAACTCTTTCGGTTCTGTTCGGAGACAGCTCGTCGCTGCTGTCCGCACTCGTTCCCGCCGCCGCGGCCGGACTTCTCGTGTTCTGCCTGCTGTACACGCCCTGTGTTGCAGCGATCGCCGCAGTCAGGAAGGAGCTCGGAAGGAAGTGGGCAGTGGGCATGGTGCTGTTTCAGTGTGCTGTTGCCTGGATTATGGCGATGCTCGTATACCTTGTAGCCGGAACCGCAGGCTTTTTTGTACGATAAAAGCATCGAGGACTCATGAAATATCGAAAAGTAGTACAGAAATAGGCGAATACTGTTGACGAAGTTCACAAAATGTAGTATAATTTTGCATCATTAATTGATATGTGTATTCAAGGAGGTGCTTCAAGGATATGAACGGAAACAACGGCATAACGGTCAAGCCCATAGGGCGTAAACTGGCTCTGATCTTTGCGGTCATGCTGATAGTGAGTACGCTTGCGGCCGAGGGTATCGTTATCGGGCTCGGATACGGCATGGTATCGGATCTTATTGATTCGTCCCTCAGCAACGAGGTTTCCACCGATGCGGGTCTGGTCAACAGGGAACTCAATTCCACGTTCTACTATCTGAACGGAATCGGCGACACACTCGAGCAGTGTGAATTCGACGGCAACGATGCGCTTATGGAATATCTTGCCGGCACGATGGGCAGGTATCCCCTTATCCCCACGGGTTCGTACCTGGTGCTCGACGACGGCACATTCCTTTACCCGGCTGATCCCAGCTTTGCCTATGATGCCAGGGAGCAACCTTATTATTTAGAGGCTATGGCCTACAAGAACAGCTGGTTCTATTACTACGACGTACCTTACTTTGACGATGCGACCGGCATGCTCTGCGCCACTGTACAGCGAAAGGTTACACTTAAGGACGGCAGAGTGGGCGTATTCATTGCCGACCTTATGATGGACCCCATCCGTGAAACACTCGAGGCTGTTAACCTGTACGATACAGGCAAGGCCATGATGGTAACCAAGGACGGCATGATCCTCTGCTACAGCGACGAGACTATGGGCGGAACATACCTGTCCGAACATGAGGATGATGAATTCCTTGCAGCTATCCCCGAGGTGCTCGGTCAGGAAGACGGTATCGTTCACACTATCACAGCCGGTGACAAGTATTATGTCTGCACTTCCAATATCAACGGAACCGACTGGCAGGTTATCATATACGTAAAGACCTCGGAGGTTCTTGCAGCAGTCAAGCAGATCGTTGTGGCTCTTGCCGCATTTACGGTTATCGCTGTTGCACTGGTAGTTCTTATTATCTCGAGGATCCTTTCCAAGCTGATAAAGAAGCCCGTTTCCGAGCTTACACGCAATATCGAGAGTATTGCGGGCGGCGACTTCACGGTTCAGGTCGAGGCAAACGGCAACGACGAGATAGCACTTATGAATTCGGCAATGGGCGACTTTGTCGGAAGCATGAGAAACACTATAAGGGATATCAAGAGCGTTTCCGAGCAGCTGCGCACAGAAGCACGTACCTCAAGGGAAACGGCCGATTCACTTGAAGGCGCGGCCAAGGAGCAGTCCAATTCCATGGAGCAGGTTCGCCAGAACATCGCAAGCATTACCGCTGCGGTAGGCGAGGTTGCTTCCTCCGCTACGAAGCTTGCGACCACTATAGAAGAAGTGAACAAGGGCGAGCATCAGATCGAGGAATCCATGAGCTCGCTGGTTGAGAAGGCCGGTATAGGTCAGAAGGATATGATCTCCGTTTCCGAGGGAATGGGCGACGTTGTCAACTCCATGAAGGAAATGGCTGACGCAGTTGTGAACGTTGACGAGGCTGCCAAGAAGATCAACAATATCGTCGACATGATCGATGCGATTTCTTCACAGACCAACCTGCTTTCACTTAATGCTTCGATCGAGGCGGCACGTGCTGGTGAGGCAGGACGCGGTTTCGCGGTAGTTGCATCCGAGATAGGCGAGCTTGCGAACAATTCCTCACAGGCTACAAGCCAGATCAGTGCTATTATCCTTGATATGTCAGCCAAGGTTAAGCTTCTTTCGGAGAAGTCCGAGGCGAACTCCGAGCTGATCAACAACAGCGCCGGATACGTTAACTCCGCAGCTGCAACCTTCCGTGAGATCACGGCAGAGCTGTCTGATGCTTCCAAGACGCTTAACACTATCGCAGGCCAGATGACCACGGTTAACGACGTAGCCCTGAACATGGCTGCGATCTCGGAGGAGCAGTCGGCTTCCGCAGAGGAGATCTCGAATGCGGTCGAGCTCGTTACTGTTGCGGCCAAGGACGTTGCAACCTCCAGCGATACCGTTTCGAACGCCGCCAAATCGGTTGCCGATGCGGTTGAGGATATCAATGATAATCTGGAGAAGTTTACTATCTGATCACTTTATAGTATAATATACGAAAAGGAATCACCCACCACCCTTAAGTGGTGGGTGATTCTATGGAAGGTGACGGAGGAAGTTCAATGTACTTTGCGATACAGGTCATGTCCGGACAGGAGATCATGACGGAAAACCTTATACGCGCCATGCTGAAGGAGGACGCCTGTGACGGCGTGTTCCATCTTACGCGCGCGGTCAGGAAAAAACTGAGGGGTGAATGGCGTGATATCATCCAGACCCTTATACCCGGATATGTTTTTGTATCTACTCCCGACGCACTGAAGCTTTACGAGGGCCTGAAGCGTGTACCGGAGCTCACGAAGGTCCTGGGCAAGGACGCGGAAGCCAATTTCTATCCCTTAAAGAACGAGGACGAGGAATGGCTGCAGCTTATGGCACCGGAGGCCATGGGACTCGAGACCGAAGACCTTGGAGAAGTGGACGTGGATATTTCCTACGAGGAGCTTGTCAGAAGCGGGGCAGAAGAAAAGAAAAAGGCTGCAGGCGGACGCTTCGGTGAAGTACAGGTCGGCATATCCTACATCGATATAAACGAGAACGACGAGGTCACTATAGTTTCCGGACCTTTGAAGGGCATGAAGGGCAAGATCAAAAAGATCGATCTCCACCGCCGGATCGCAGAGGTGGAGACCAATTTCATGGGACAGAAGATGAACCTGCATCTGGGAATAGAGTTTGCGAAGAAGCAGGGGCGGCTTGACGCTCAATCTCAGAAGCGATAGAATTATCTGAAAGGCAACAGGAGACGAAAAAATGCATGATTTCATAAGGGATTCGCGGTTTTCGGGGATCAAAAGACTTGAAAAAAGGGCTCTGCTGGCATCGGCAACTCCTCACGAGGAAGAAGAACTCGCGTATATAAAGGACTGCTATACTAAGGGTTGGATTACGACAGTCGGTGAGAATATCGACGCGATCGAGCGGGATATAGCGGAGTATATGAGCGCCGTGTATACGGACGGCGGGACGGCAGGATGCGGCTGTGCCGGCAGGAGTGCGGTTGGCGGCAGCGCGGAAAGCGATCGCATCAACTGCAGCGAGCGCAAGCATGTAGTCGCCCTCACGAACGGCACTGCGGCGATACATCTGGCGGTGAAGCTGGCGGCGGAGAAGCTGTACGGCTCATCTAC
>CAJOQS010000046.1 GCA_905236925.1 uncultured Lachnospiraceae bacterium
CGCCCTGGAACTCTTTTCCGGAGCCGATGGGCCAGTCCATGGGGCAGGTCCTTATTCCGAGCACGGTCTCGATCTCGTCAAGCAGCTCATAGGTGTCATGTGCCTCTCGGTCCATTTTATTAATAAAGGTGAAGATCGGGATATGGCGCATTACACAGACCTTGAAAAGCTTGATCGTCTGAGCCTCGACACCCTTTGCACCGTCTATGACCATGACCGCCGAATCCGCTGCCATGAGTGTACGGTATGTATCCTCCGAGAAATCCTGGTGACCCGGTGTATCAAGGATATTGATGCAATATCCGTCGTAATTGAACTGCATTACCGAAGAAGTGACCGAGATACCTCTTTCCTTCTCTATTTCCATCCAGTCCGAAACCGCATGTCTTGCTGTTTTTTTTGCCTTTACCGAGCCTGCGAGATTGATCGCCCCTCCGTACAAAAGGAGCTTTTCAGTCAATGTCGTTTTACCTGCATCGGGGTGCGATATGATCGCAAACGTACGCCTTTTTGATATTTCGTTTTCGTAATTCTTACTCATTTTCTGTAACCTCTTCTCTGACCTCTATATACTTGCCACTATTGCATATCATAACAGCTTCGTCAGAGTCCGGCCTCCGCCTTCGGCGTTTTCAGCTTCCTCCTGATTATTATCTCAAAGCATATGAACAGAAGTATGCCTGCGGACAGCCATGCTATCGCATTGGCAAAACATACTCCCACGTAGCTTTCCTTTTTTACGGCTATTATCGCGAAGATGATACGGCTCACGAGTTCTATAAGCGCACCCAGAAGGGTCGTTACACTGTAGCCCATACCCTGAAGTGCGTTTCTGTAGACAAAGATCAGTCCCAGCGGGATATAGAACAGCGGGCATATCCTGAAATAGATCTTTGCCCATTCAACCATTTCCGCTGCATCTCCGGACACAAAAAGAGGGATCGTGTACTGGGGCGTGGGCATCATGATCGCTGCTATGACGATACCATATCCTATTGTAAGGAGCGCAGCGTCAAAAGCACCCTTCTTTATCCTCTTATAGTCGGCTATACCGCGGTTCTGCCCCGCGTAGGTCGCCATGGCAACACCCATGCCCTGGAACGGCATTGTGAGCAGTGACTCGACCTTCTGTGAAGCCGTATACGATGCCATTACCACAGAACCCAAAGTGTTTAACGCACTCTGTACGATAACGGTACCGACAGCCGTTACGGAAAACTGAAGGGCCATCGGGATACCGATGTTAAACTGCAGGCGCATATGATCCTTGTAATGGCTCCAGTCTTCCCTTTTAGGACTCAGTGTGGGAACCTTTGCCACTATGTAGATAAGGCATGCTATCCCGGACAGGCCCTGTGAAAGTATGGTCGCAAGTCCCGCTCCGAACACGCCCATGTCATACTTTATGATAAACAGCAGATCGAGCCCGACATTTATACCGGCGGCTATCGCCAGAAATACCAGCGGTACCCTGCTGTTTCCCACAGCACGAAGAAGTGCGGCGGTAAGATTGTAAAGGGTTGTGAACACCAGTCCGGAACAAATCGTAAAGATGTAGGTGTAACTCATGTCGAACACGTTATCCGGTGTGTTCATGACTGTCAGCAGTCTGTGCAGCTTGACAAGGCTTACGGTTGTCAGAACCACCGTAGTTGCTGCCGAGAGCAGGATTGCACTGCAAACGGAGTAACGAACGCCATCCTCGTCATGAGCACCGAACCGCTGTGCGGTAACAACAGCAAATCCGCTTGTCATTCCGTTCATGAACCCTATTATCAGAAACATGATGGTACCCGTTGCTCCGACCGCAGCCAGCGCATCGGCACCGATGAACCTTCCGACGATTATCGAGTCCGCGAGGTTATATAGCTGCTGAATGATATTTCCCAGCACTACCGGTATCAGAAATCTGATTATCAGTTTGAAGGGAGACCCCTTCGTCATATCTATTTCCATATATCATACCTGCAAAAAAGAAGGCACAAAAAAGGTGCCTCATCCAACGATAAGACACCTAATATTACTCGCAAAACCCTGAGTTGTAAAGCACAAAATACTATTTCTTCTGCCAATCCTTAAGTTCGGATGTGCAGTGAGGGCATCTTGTAGCCTTAAGGCTGATCTCGCTCTGGCAGTAAGGGCAGGGAGCGGTCGTGGGCTCCGCGGGCTTCTCCTCTTCCTTCTTCTTGGTCATATCCATAAGCTTGTTCATGCCCTTAACGATAAGGAATACGATGACCGCCATGATAAGGAAATGGATAACGGCAGTTATAAACTTACCGTAGTTGAGAGTTGCAAGTCCGAGTTCCTGTGCTTCCGCAAGGGTCGCGGGCTTTGCTTCCCCGTTAGGGTTACTCAGGATACAATAGAGATTGGTAAAATCCGTGTCACCGATCAGGCATCCCAGGATCGGCATAAAAAGATCATTTACCAGAGATGTAACGATGGCATTGAATGCCGTACCGATGATCATGCCGACTGCCAGATCCAGCATATTGCCGCGCATGATAAACTTCTTGAACTCCTTTATCATCTGATCTCCTCTTTCCCGCTCCGCTTTGAATTATCCCGCGAGCGATAAACTGTTTTTTCCGGAACTTATACGTTCCTTTAAAAAGTATAGCATATACGCATTATAAAAAAAACATAAAAAGTCAATACACATCCAAAAACGTGATACAATACAGAAGATGGTGCCGGCATCATCCGGTACCGGCACCAGATCTTTACAAAGGACTTAATTACATGCGAAACAATTCTCCCGAAGAACAATACAGACTTATGACGGAAACACCCGCACCCGTGCTTGTCCTGAAGCTTGGGCTTCCTACTACCGTCAGCATGCTCGTAACCACCATATATAACATGGCCGACACTTACTTCGTCAGCAGCCTCGGGACGAGCCAGAGCGGAGCTATAGGCGTTGTTTTCGGACTTATGGCCATAATACAGGCCTTCGGCTTCATGTTCGGACACGGTGCCGGAAGCAATATCGGAAGGCTTCTCGGTGCGCACAACAGGGATCGCGCTGGCTATTTTGCCTCCACCAGCGTTCTCTTCGGACTGATAACGGGTGGAATCATTACTGCAATCGGTTTTATATGGCACACTCCTCTCATGAACCTGCTCGGCAGTTCGGACACGATTCTCCCCTACGCCCTCGAATACAGCCGCTATATTCTGATCGCCGCCCCTCTTATGGTAGTGGGCTGTATAGCTAACAACATCCTTCGTTATGAAGGAAGGGCGACCTTTGCCATGTTTGGTCTTGTCTCGGGCGGACTCCTCAATATCCTGGGCGATTTCATCACGATCAAAGTCCTGGATATGGGTGTTGCGGGTGCAGGTCTTTCTACTGCTGTCTCACAGTTTATCGCTGCCGTTATCCTTCTAATCCCGTTCTTTACGGGAAAAACTCAAAGCCGCCTTAGTCTTCGCGGTGCACTTCCCGGTCACAAGACCGCGGGTGAAGCCGGGGACGGCGCCGAGAGCACCGCTTTTAACAGCTTAGGTTCCCCCGACTGGGCAATGGTCGGAAACATTATCGCTGTCGGACTTCCTTCCCTCATGCGTCAGGGACTCACAAGCATCTCCACCATGATATTGAATTCCTCCGCCAGACCCTATGGTGATGCCGCTATCGCCGGCATGAGCATTGTTGCCAAAGTCATAGGTTTTATGTTCTGCATCGGTCTCGGGATCGGACAGGGCTTCCAGCCTGTCGCGGGATTCAATTACGGTGCGCGCAAATACAGCAGGGTCAAGAGTTCCTATATGTTCACACTTGTCTTCAGCACTTGTCTGCTCGGTATCGTAGGTGTAATAGGCTTTTTTAACGCCTCGCGTATCGTTTCCGTATTCCGCGACGATCCCGATGTTATTGCCGTGGGAACACCCGCATTACGGTATCAGACCCTTTCACTTGTATGCCTGCCTCTTCTGGTCAGCGGCAACATGCTTTTCCAGTCCACCGGAAAAAGCGTCAGGGCTACGGTCCTCGCCGCCATGCGAAGCGGACTGTTCTTTATTCCTACCATACTGATCCTCAGGCGGACAATGGGTCTGACCGGAATAGAATGCTCGCAGTCAATAGCGGATGTGCTGGGTTCGATATTTACAATTCCCTTTGTTATCAGCTTCATAAGATCGTTTCCAAAAGACGGAGAGCCTGCCGACTGAATGATATGCTCCCTTTTGGGTAGACAAGCAAAATAATAAAAAGCTTGTTGACCAGAAGGGAGTATTTTTATGGTTAAGAAAAAGA
>CAJOQS010000047.1 GCA_905236925.1 uncultured Lachnospiraceae bacterium
CGCCGCCCGTGATCACTTTGCGGAGATCATCTCCATGATCTCGTTGCTCCTCTCAATAAAGGCTGTCATAGCCTCGGGAGCGAGGGGCTTATGCGAGAGCATTGCAAGATCGTAAAGCTGTGCAACGATCAGCTCGACCTTATGCCCCCTCTTGTGCTCGGTAAGGTACTGCACCAGAGCGTTGCTGCTGTTAAGTGTCAGAGTCTCCTGTCCGCCGAACATATCTGTATCCATTCCGGGCATGCTGTACATCTTCATCATATCGGACATACGCCTGCTCTCCTCACCAAGAGTGATAACGGAAGATATCTTCTCAGACTTGAGCTTCTCGACCTTAACCTCAAGCTTTTCCTTGTTCAGAACCTTCCTGAAGAGCTTCTCAAGCTCCTTCTGCTCGTCTTCGAGCTGCTTCTTCTCGTCATCGGAAACGTCCTCCTTGATGCTGTCGGAAACATCCGAATCGATGCGGAGGAACGAGATCTTCTCGTTGTCCTGCTCGAGCTGCTGTATGAAGGGCTGATCGATATTGTGGGTAAGGAGTACCGCATTGAGCTCCTGGGACCTGAACATGTTAATGTACTGGCTCTGCTGCTTCTCGTCGGTCACATAGTAGATCTTGTCCTTTACGGGCTCTGCCTCGCCTTCGGGCTTCTCGCCTTCGGGCTTCTCACCTTCCGCAGCTGCGGTGCTTTCAGCGGCTGCCTCTGTCTCGGGAGCCTTCTCTTCCGGCTTCTCTTCGCCGGTCTCGCCCTTTGCCTGCTTCAGATACTCCTCAAGAGTCAGGTATTTTCCGTTCAGATCCTTATAGATCACGAAGTCCTTGATCTTCTCCTTGAACTTCGAATCCTTCAGGCAGCCGTACTTGATGAAGGGACTGATATCGTCCCAGTATTTCTCGTAGTTTTCGCGGTCGGTCTTGAACATGCCGGAAAGCCTGTCCGCAACCTTCTTTGTGATATAATCGTTGATCTTCTTAACGAAGCCGTCGTTCTGAAGCGCACTTCTCGATACGTTAAGAGGAAGATCGGGACAATCGATGACACCCTTTAAGAGCATAAGGAACTCGGGAATGACTTCCTTTATGTTGTCCGCAATGAATACCTGGTTGGAGTACAGCTTGATAACTCCCTCGATGCTCTCGTACTCGATATTGATCTTGGGGAAGTAGAGGATTCCCTTGAGGTTGAAGGGATAATCCATATTCAGGTGTATCCAGAACAGAGGCTCGCGGTAGTCATGGAATACCTTGCGGTAGAATTCCTTGTATTCCTCCTCGGTGCAGTCATTGGGATGCTTTGTCCACAGCGGAGCGGTCTCGTTGATAGGCTTGGGACCCTTCTTCTCCTCGGCTTCGTTAGCCTCGCCTTTTTCGTTTACCTCGGCATCGATGACTTCATCCTTGGCAGGCTCGTCCTTCTTGGGCTCTTCCTTCGCATCCACGTTCTTGAAATAAATGGGAACGGGCATGAACGAGCAATACTTGTCCAGAACCTCCTTGGCTCTGTACTCGTTGGCGAATTCGTAGCTGTCCTCGTTCAGATAAAGAGTGATCTCGGTTCCGCGGTCGGTCTTGTCCGACTCACCCATTTCAAACTCCATGCCTTCCTCGGAAGACCAGAATACAGCCTTTGCGCCCTTCTGATAGGACAGGGTCGAGATCGTAACTCTGTGTGCAACCATGAATGCAGAATAGAATCCGAGTCCGAAATGACCGATGATCTGGTCGTCGTTTGCCTTGTCCTTGTATTTCTCAACGAAATCGGCTGCGCCGGAGAAAGCTATCTGGTTAATGTATTCCTTGACCTCGTCGGCCGTCATTCCGATACCGTTATCGCGGATGACAATAGTCTTCTCCTCGGGAGAAACCTCAACGTCGATCCTGTACTCCTCGCCGTCCTTCTCCTCGAACTCGCCTATCATGGCAAGCTTTTTAAGTTTGGTTATCGCATCGCTGCCATTTGAGATCAGCTCGCGGTAGAAAATATCGTGGTCCGAATAGAGCCATTTCTTTATTATGGGGAAAATGTTCTCCGAATTGATTGATAAATTACCTTTTTCCATATTGCGCCTCCAGATAATGCTTTGCAGATCTTTCCTGCGAATCAATCATAATCCCATTATAATTCATTGTCAATAAAAATTAGCACTCTCTTTGCATGAGTGCTAACAATTTAATAAATTATTTATATTTACATCTCTTCAAAGTCGATCCCGTTGCGTTTCAGGAATCCGCACATGTTCTCATCCCATTCCTTTTCACCGGTCTTGTCCAGCGTGAAAACGGTATGGGAGATGCCTGTTACGACCAGAAGGTTGTTATTGTCAAAGCGGATGTTGAGAAGATATGTAAGGTCTCCCTGTCCGGCCTTTTTCAGAACTATCTTCATGGCCACCGGAAGCTTCTTGCCCTTTATCATCTGGGTGACTATCGCCTTGGTCTGTCCCCAGCTCTGAAAATCCTCCTGCTCGCCGTCCTCTTCCGTAAAAAACGCCTTGTTGATCTTGCCGTCTATGTGATAGTCCACTGCCACACTTACATCTCCCTCGACAAAATAGAAATTGTCAAAGGCGGTTCCCCCGAACAGGAGCGACATGAACTTCTTTATGTCCGTTACGCGTAATGCGATCATTTATCCTCCGATTATCCCCTTGTCTGTCTGATCGGTCCTTCACACTTTTCGACCGCGAAGATGCATATGCTGCGGGGTGCCATGACACAGGTCCTGCCGCCGTCGTAGGTGTTCGAGCGGTCGGTGCTCAGAACCAGTCTGAAGCCTTTGTTGTTAATGGTCGGCAGGTCAAATTCGTGCGCCTCCCAGTGCATGTTGAACGTGACATAGAAGCTGGTGTCACGCTTTACATGGTTGGTTATGGCATATTCGCCGTTCAGCAGCATTCCGAGGGTTCTTGAATAATAGCCGTAATCGGGATACCATGCCTTGGTCCCGTGGAACGAAACATCCGGACAGCCGCTGTGGATATAGTCACTTCCGCGGAGCGTGATGATATTCGAGAAGATGCGGTGGGCCCTTCTGAGAGATGTCATCTCCTTCGTGAACCTCCGGATCTCGCTTGCAGCCGCGTTCTTCTGCCATACTACCCAGCCCTGCTCGTTATCGCAGCAATAGGGATTGTTGTTGCCGTAGTGGGTGTTTCCGAACTCGTCGCCCGCCATCAGGAGCGGGGTTCCCTGACTCATGAACAGTACCGCGAGAGCGTTTTTAAGCATCTTCATTCTGAGTCTTCCGATTCCCCTGTTAGCAGTGGGACCTTCCACTCCGCAGTTCCAGCTGTAATTTATCTCCCGGCCGTCCTGATTCTTTTCGTTGTTTGCCTCGTTATGGCGGACATCATAGGAATACACGTCCGCAAGCGTAAAGCCGTTATGATCGGCAACATAGTTGACCCTTGCCGAGGAATTACCGTTATCCGAGATCTTATGGGCAAAGTCTTTAACTCCGCCCTCCCTGCCGATCAGAAAGCTCCTTACGGCGATCATATAGTCATCGGAGCATCCGGCAAGAACAGGCCTTGCGCGCTTTACAGGATCGACCGAGAGCTCCTCGCTCCAGGATTCCCCTATCAGTTTCACGCTCTTCATGTACGGATCGGTCGCCATGAGCTTCGCGGACACGGAAGAGTTCATCAGCCTGAAGCCATCCACATGGTAGACCTCATGCCAGAACCTCAGGGCTTCGAGCATCATGATATCAGGCATATCAGCTGCGAAATCCATCTCCATGAGAACTTCGATCCCTTTTGAATGAGCCGCATAGACCATCGCCGCGAATTCCTCGCATACGCGCTTCTTGTCCGACGCGTATGAGGTTTTGGGAGCAAAATATGAAGCCTCTGCTCCGTAGCCCCAGAAATTCAGGCGTGCGGGCTGACCGTAGGTCGAAGGCATCACCTCGCAGAAATCATAACAGGGCATCAGAAGGATCGCGTTGAATCCCATACTCCCGATATAGTCAAGTTTCTGCGCAAGAGCCCTGAAGGTTCCGCCGTTCTTAGCTCCCGAGCTTGGATGAATCGTGAAGCCCCTGACATGCAGCTTGTAGATGATCAGATCGGAATACTCCGTTCTCTCGCGGGCAAAATCCTTGAAGCCGCGCCTTCCGGACGGGATAGCCGCCCTTGAATAACGGCGGTCAAAACCGAAGGTCTCATCACCGCACATCCTCATCGCGTACGGATCATTCAGGACACCGAGATCGGTTTCGAAATCATATTCGGCAGCGTCGATATCAAAGTCACAGGTGTATATATATGAGTAAACCGGGTCTTCATGCATGGGAATAACGGCTTTGGGCTCCTCCGAAGAAGAGTCAAAAAGCCGTAACGAGCAGCTTCGCGCCGACTGCGCATATACTGCCGCGGTATATTTCCAGCCATTTTTGTAAACACCCAGTTTCAGCATGTCAGACAGCTCAATCCTCCGTATCTTCCTCGACATTGACTGTGGTAACGGTCCTCTTGCGGGCCATCTCGTCATTGGCAAGGTAATCGTCATAGGTCGATACCTTATCGATCAGCCTTCCGTCGGGAGTGATCTCCATGATGCGGTTTGCGGTAGTCTGTATAAACTGATGATCGAGAGCTGAGAAAAGCTCAACTCCGGGGAACTTGATCATAGCGTTGTTAAGCGCGGTGATCGATTCCATATCGAGGTGGTTCGTAGGCTCGTCCATTATAAGGACGTTGGAGCCGAGGATCATCATCTTGGAGAGCATGACTCTTACACGCTCACCTCCCGAAAGCACGCAGACCTTCTTAACACCGTCTTCACCCTTGAACAGCATACGTCCGAGGAAGCCGCGCACATACTGCTGGTCGTCCACGGGTGAGAAAGGCATGAGGTGATCCACGATCGTTTCCTCACCCTTGAATTCCTCTGTGTTATCCTTGGGGAAATAGCTGCGCTCCGTGGTAACTCCCCACTTGAAGCTGCCCTCGTCGGGTTCGAGCTCCTCGGTAAGGATCTTGAACAGTGTCGTGGTGGCCTGTGTGTTGGCGCCGACAAACGCGATCTTATCCTCGCGTCCGGCAACAAAGCTGATATTGTCGAGGACCTTTACGCCGTCAATCGTCTTTGAAAGATTCTTAACCTCAAGGACTTCGTTGCCTATTGCCCTGTTGGGTCTGAAATCAATATAGGGATATACGCGGCTCGAAGGGCGTATATCGTCAAGCTGTATCTTTTCGAGCGCCCTCTTTCTCGAGGTTGCCTGCTTGGACTTCGAAGCGTTCGCAGAGAATCTCTGGATGAATTCCTGGAGCTCCTTGATCTTCTCTTCCTTCTTCTTGTTGGCTTCCTTCATCTGACGGATCATCAGCTGGCTGGATTCGTACCAGAAATCGTAGTTTCCGGCATACAGATGAATCTTCGAATAATCGATGTCGGCAATCTGGGTGCAGACCTTGTTAAGGAAATAACGGTCATGGGAAACAACGATGACCGTATTGTCAAAATTGATCAGGAACTCGTTGAGCCAGTTGATCGCATCGAGATCAAGATGGTTCGTAGGCTCGTCGAGAAGAAGAACATCGGGATTCCCGAACAGTGCCTGTGCAAGAAGGACCTTAACCTTGAGCGTATCCTTGATATCACTCATCATCATGTAATGATATTCCGTATCAACTCCGAGGCCGTTAAGCAGCGTTGCCGCATCGGATTCCGCTTCCCAGCCGTTCATCTGCGCGAACTCGCCCTCAAGCTCCGAGGCACGGATACCGTCTTCATCGGTAAAATCCTCTTTGGCATATATCGCATCCTTTTCCTTCATGATCTCATACAGGCGCTTGTTTCCGAGGATAACGGTATCAAGAACGGTATACGCGTCATACTTGAAGTGATCCTGCTCGAGGAAGGACAGACGCTGTCCCGGAGTCATGATTATCTCGCCCTTACTGGGTTCAAGCTGCCCCGCAAGTATTTTGAGGAAAGTCGATTTTCCTGCGCCGTTGGCGCCTATAAGTCCGTAGCAGTTGCCTTCCGTAAACTTGATATTAACATCCTCGAACAGTGCGCGCTTTCCGAGGCGAAGGGTTACATTACTTGCCTGAATCATTAATTTTCTCTCTTTCTTAATAAATATGGTTAATATCCTTACTCTTTTTAGGAACTGAAACCGGTTTCTTTTCCCAAAAAGAGAGATTTACAACAATATCCTACACACAAGCGAATCATTAAGGTATACTTAAAGGTGC
>CAJOQS010000048.1 GCA_905236925.1 uncultured Lachnospiraceae bacterium
CAGACTATATCGTTGATATAGGACCCCGCGCGGGAACGTACGGCGGCGAGGTCGTTGCGACGGGAACGGTCGAGGATATCATGAACTGTCCGGAATCGATCACGGGCGCATATCTCTCGGGCGAGCTTTCGATACCCGTTCCCGCTTCGAGAAGGGAGCCCAGGGGCTATCTGACCGTGCGAGGAGCAAGGGAGAATAATTTAAAGAACATTGATGTTAAGATCCCGCTCGGTGTATTTACCTGTGTTACGGGTGTGTCGGGTTCGGGCAAATCATCACTTATAAACGAGATCCTCTACAAGCATCTTGCCCGTTCGCTGAACCGCGCGAGATGCATAGTCCCCGGCGATCATGACGGGATCGACGGGATCGAGCAGCTTGATAAGGTCATCAATATCGACCAGTCCCCGATAGGCAAAACGCCCCGCTCGAATCCTGCAACATATACCGGAGTGTTCGACCTGATAAGAGACCTTTTTGCGGAAACGACTGACGCGAAGATGCGCGGCTACAGCAAGGGCCGCTTCAGCTTCAATGTGAAAGGCGGACGCTGTGAGGCCTGCAGCGGAGACGGCATCATCAAGATAGAGATGAACTTCCTCCCGGATATCTATGTGCCCTGCGAGGTCTGCGGCGGAAAGAGATATAACAGGGATACTCTTGATGTTAAGTACAAGGGTAAATCCATATTCGATGTTCTTGATATGACGATCGAGGAGGCTGTACATTTCTTCGAAAATGTGCCATACATCAAGCGGAAGATCGAGACCCTCAACGATGTCGGACTCGGCTATCTGAAGCTCGGACATCCCTCGACATCGCTATCGGGCGGCGAGGCACAGCGTGTCAAGCTGGCTGCCGAGCTCAGCAGAAGGAGCACCGGCAGGACAATCTACATCCTTGATGAGCCTACTACCGGCCTGCATTTCGACGATGTCAGCAAGCTGGTCGAGATCCTTCAGCGCCTGACCGAGGGCGGTAACTCCGTGGTCGTAATCGAGCATAACCTTGATGTTATAAAGTGTGCGGATTATATCATTGATATAGGTCCTGAGGGCGGTATACGCGGAGGCACCGTTGTTGCAAGCGGAACTCCAGAGGAAGTTGCGGCTGATCCGAACTCATTTACCGGAGAATACATAAAACCCCTGCTTTAAAGTGAAAAATTTTTGCTATTTTTGAAAAAATCTTGAAAATCTGTATTGCACCCGTTCTACAGTTGTGTTAAACTTTCAATATGTAGGGGTATTTTGCCCTGAAAAGTACAACAATTTGCGGTCAACAATTGTAGAATGGGCGTGTCGGCAGATGAATGTTCTTATGAGCAAAAAAGAAGAATACAAGATCAGGACAAAGCTTGTGTCTGAGAATATCAGACGTGTTTTGTTCACGGCTCTTATTTGCTCCGTTCTTGTTCCCGTTATGCTGCTCATCAACAAATTCTCGGCTTCCGAGTTTGCCGGAGTGACCAAGGGAATGCTGACCGTTGCGGAGATATTTTCCGCTGCGGTGCTCATAATGTCCTATTATTCCCTTCGCACTCATGATATAAAACTTTCTACTGTTGTCTACAGGTCCTACTGGTTTATCTTTGAAGCCATCGGCTTTGTTATCAATTATTCCGACAGGGTCAGCGGTTCGGGCTTTTCATTCTATCCGGTAATGGCGGTTGCGCTGTTCCTTGTGCCGGCGATGACATTTACCGACCAGCTGTACCACATAGTCATTCTTGCGGTTTATACCGTTTTCATGTCGATCAAATTCGAGGTTCATCCCAATGAGATATTCAACATGATCGCTCTGTGCGGCGCCCTGATAGGCATTTCGCGCCTTATGTTTATGCGCCAGACCGAGATCATGGTAATGAAGGAACGCGAGCGGGAGCAGAAGGACAATGAGTCCATCGATCCGCTGACCGGCCTTCTGAACAGAAGAGGGCTTGAGAAGTGCGTTGAGGAAGAGATGCGTGACTGCATCATGTCCCGCAGAAGGACCTCGATACTTATGATTGATATCGACTGCATGACGCAGTATAACGATTCGTTCGGCTACGAGCGCGGCGATGACTGCATCAGGCAGGTTTCAGAGGTTATACGTCAGGTTATCCTGAGAAACACCGACACGATCTGCAGGCTGGACGGCGGAAGGTTTATCGTTTTCATGGAGGGCGGTTCCGACATGGAGCCGGTTTCTCTTGCGGAGAAGCTCAGATCCAACATCGAACGCAAGAGGATACCTCACGGAAGGCGCGCATCAAATCCCTTCGTTACCGTCAGCATCGGTGTTGCTTCGTGCATACCCAAGTATGAAAGCAGCTTCACCGAAATGTATGATGAGGCTGAGGATGCGCTGTTCGAAGCCAAGGAACGCGGCAGGAACGTTACTGTATACGATGAACAGGTATACGGTGCCTATGTAGGCAGGACCGCCAACTAAAAGGATTGTCAGTCACGGATCAGGAGGCAGCAGGTGTGGGTTGCAGGTGATTGGAAAGATTACAGAGTGCTCGATTGCTCGGAGGGCGAGAAGCTTGAAATGTGGGGGGAATACAAGCTTCTCCGCCCTGATCCGCAGGTGATCTGGAGCACTTCAAAGGATAAAAAGCTGTGGGGCGGATTGAATGCGCACTACAGGCGTAGTAACAAAGGCGGAGGAGAATGGGATTTCTTTGATCTGCCTGAGCAGTGGACGATCTCTTACAAGGATCTGAGGTTCAATCTTAAGCCCTTCAGCTTCAAGCACACCGGCCTGTTCCCGGAACAGGCGGTAAACTGGGACTGGATGCGCGGGATCATAGGCAATGCGCTGAAAAAAGACCCCCGGCGTAAAGTAAAGGTACTCAACCTCTTTGCCTACACAGGCGGTGCGACAGTGGCATGCGCGAAGGAAGGCGCTGCGGTCACACATGTGGACGCTTCGAAGGGTATGGTCGGATGGGCCAAGGAAAATGCCCAGCTCTCTGGTCTTGGCGAAGCACCGATCCGCTACATTGTGGATGACTGCAAGAAATTCGTGGAGCGCGAGATCCGCCGCGGGAACCGCTATGACGCGATCATAATGGATCCTCCTTCGTACGGGAGGGGCCCCTCGGGTGAGATATGGAAGCTTGAAGAAAGCCTGTATCCGTTTGTGGAGCTTACGGAGCAGCTTCTTTCGGACGATCCGCTCTTTGTGCTGATCAACTCATATACGACCGGATTGCAGCCGGCAGTCCTTACTTATCTGCTCGGCACACTGGTCGCTAAAAAACATAAGGGACAGGTCATTTCCGACGAGATCGGGCTTCCTGTCGAGCATACAGGACTTGTGCTTCCCTGCGGGGCAAGCGGAAGGTTTACGGCTGAATAACAAAAAAACAAACGCGGGCTGTCTGAACAGTCCGCGTTATTCTTCGTTCATATCACTTCTTATTGCTCTTTTCTTTTCTGAGCTGAAGCTGTCTGAGCTTAAGGTTTGTATTGTAGAAGTCCTTCGTGGAGCAGCCGGCTCGTCCGCCGCCGGCACAGGCACATGCACAGGCGCAGGCACAGGAATGTGCGCAGGCGCAGGAGCTGTGAGCGCAGGAACTGCTTACGCATGACCTCGTAGGGGTGGAAGACCGGATCACGGGAACGTGGGTGACATGAACCCTTACGTAGGTGTTGGGACTGGCTCCGTAGCGGAAGGTACCCTCGTCGGAGTATTTCTCCGGATTCTTGATCTCCTTTTCCTCGATGACTTCCTCGCTCTCGATGAAGCTTCGTCCGCAGTATTCACAGGTCTCCGCATTCTCGGGTCTGGGAGCGCCGCAGCCGGGACACTCGGGATAGTATTTTATCAGAGTTCTGGTAACCTTCTTCTTGGTCGTCGCAGCAGATGAGAAGCCTGAGCCGTTTCCGTATTCATTGGCCTTTTTGCAGACCTTTACGATCACGAATACCAGGAACACAAAGCCCAGGAAAGCGAGAAATCCGCCTCCGTCGTCATCGCTGCTGCTGTATCCGCTGTAGTCGCTGTAACCGTTGTATCCGCCGAATCCGTTATTGTCGTATATGGGCTGCGGACCGACGGTCTTTGATTCATCGAACATGAATGCGTTGCTCTCGTAGGTAACACTGATCTCGTTGAACTTCTCACTGCCGCTCAGTGAACCCTGCCATATGAGCCTGCCGTTTTCAGGTGTCGCTCCGTGACTGTAGGCGATGGCCTTGTCGGCGTTCCAGCTGATAATGAGGTTGTCGACGGCAATTCCTTCGAACCATCCGGGCGTGAAGTAGAAAACAGTCTCGCCTTCGGTCAGGATGTTCATCTCGTACATGTAGTCCTGAACAAGAAGGAAATCAAAGGAAACGGTCTCGTTCTTGTAATAATCCCTGTCGAAATAGATATTGGCCTCGACCTGGCTGCCGTTGTCAGACACGCTCAGTGAGGTGATATTGCTCGTGAGAGCGTCGCAGGAGATGTAGTGGCTGTTGGGGATTCCTACACGCACCCAGTTGAGCGGGCCGTATTTCACATCGTCGAGGACCTTCCACTCAATGTGATACAGCATGTTGAGCGTGGCGTCCTCATTGACATCAACGGTGATAGTATAATTGAGAATCTCGTCCGTGGCCTTGGCCGATGCCGGATTGACGGGGAACATCAGCACCGCAAGGAGCAGAGCGAGCATTAAAGCAATTCTTTTTTTCATTTTCTCTCCTCCTTTTACTTCCTTAACGGACATCTTCCGAGCATGAGCGCGGAGTAGTCCCTGCGCTTCTTGCAGGTTTCACTTTCCCATATCTCTTTCCAGTTGTCCTTGAGAATATTGCCGAGAGGCTTGCCGGACAGCCAGCTCTGGCAGGGAACGACGTTGCCGCCGGGCGTGATCGCCATGTTGGAAAGGCATGCGCCGCAGTTGGGAGTGGAAAGAGCATGCTCCTTGAAGAAGGCGGAATCTATCCATCCGGGCGAGGTAAAGCTTATCTCCATGCCGTTCGCGTAGGCGTAATCGGCTGCCTCGGCAAGGATATCGCTGATCTGCTTGACAGAAAGCTGCAGCGACTCGGAGGCATCGGAAAGAGCCTTGCCCGTGGTGATAAGACCGGAGCAGGTTACGTAGGTAACGCCTTTCTTTTTCAGATATTTCAATGTGTCGATATAATTACTGTTCAGAGTGCATAAGGGAGTGTTTACGCTTACGTTCAGGCCATTCTTTATCGCGTTTTCAATGCCGGCGACGGTCTCTTCGTAGTGATTGGCTCCGACGAGCTTGTTGTGGATCTCCTTGTTATTGGAATAGAAGGTGATCTGTACGCTGTCTATCTCGGCTTCACGGAGCTTCTTGCAGTAATCGTCGGTGAGCTTGATGCCGTTGGTGTTCAGCCTTGAAACGAACCATTTTGCGTGCCTGATCAGCTCAAAAAGATCGGGACGCATGGTGGGCTCGCCTCCGGTGAAGGTAACCTGTGTAACGCCGATCTTGCGGAGCTTGTCGAGGATCTTCCTCCATTCCTCGGTGGGAAGCTCCTCCTCGGAGGACTGGGTCTGACCGGCCGCGTAGCAATGAACGCAGCACTGGTTGCAGTTCCAGTGTCCTTCCTTCTCCATGGCGCTTACCATGAGGTCCATACGGTGGGGTGCCTTCATGTTGTCGGCATAATCGCTTATGTTGATATAGCCGATCCCTGTCTTGACCTCCTCGCCGTAGGCAACCTGCTTGAAGGTTTCCATGATGGTCTGTATATCTTCCCTGAAGCGCTTCTTCGGGGTGAGAGGGAAGACCTTCTTAACGGCCCTGCAAGTCTCGTCAAGGATCTTCTCTACATCCTCGTCGCTGACCTCGCGTCCGTGATATTTGTTGATATTATTGATAAGCTCGTTGAGCAGGATACTCCAGGCGTATTTGACCGGGATTATATCCTGACCGTTGATGATGGCAATGCTCGAAGGAAGCTTGCCGCTGGATTCCTTGGGCGGGATCAGATGTATGCGCACTACGCCGGGACCCTCGGGGTTGAGCGTCGTGTGATTGACTTCCTTGAAGTTCTCCCGCATGTACTTTTTAGGTGTCATGCTATACCCTCCTGCGCATAATTTGCATGTTAACGCTACTCTTCATTGTAACATAGCGGGAGAGCGAACGCAATATCATCAGCTTCGTGCTGATTCTTGATTGATTCCGAAGCTCAAACGTGGTACAGTGAAAGGTGGAGGAGTACTGAGGAGAAATTGCTTTTGACCGGCGGCACGGTGAAGGCGCCTTTTCGGGAAACTGTGAATAATGAATATTACGGAGGGGAAACAATGAAAGAAAACAGGATTTACGCAGATAAGGACAACCGTATACGTAATTCGTGCCGGATCATAGTCTTATTCTGTGTAGCCGTATGCTTGCTGACAATTCTGATGACCTCTTATGAGCCGAGTACGGTTGTGGAAGAGGCTCCTTTTGTAAAAACACTCAGCTTTATTCTTCTTCCTCTTGTATGCCTTGCGGATATTGTGCTGATCTTCATCGTGCAGGCACCCGTGCGGCTTTGCTCCTGGGCGCTCGCTATCACCGCAATGGTTGATTTCACGCTGGGCGACCTTCTTACAGGCAATGCCTTCTTTGCATTCATAAGCTATTCGCTGGTTCTGTCGCTCTTCCTGCTTTACGATAAGAAGATGATGAGGATACCGGCAACTTACATACTTGTATTCGGTTCCGTAACAAGGCTTTCGGATTTGTTCTCGACGTTTTCATCAGGAACCAACGCAACATCCGTCATCGCGGGCATGGCATTCAATATGATCTTCGCAGGAGCTGCGCTCACGATCTCGGTACTTACGGAAAAGTACAACGCGGATATCTTCGGAACCATCGATGACGAAGTTGCCAAGCAGGCGGGAACGATGGCATCTCTCGAGGAGGTCATGAAGGCGGTTAAGACCGGAACTGAAGATGTTACCGAGAGGCTCAATGAGATAGAAGAGCTCTCCGAAAACATCAACTCCTCGGTTTCGGAGATGGCTCAGGGCAACAGGCTTACCTGTGAATATGCCGAGAAGCAGAAGGACATGACCGGAACAATACGCTCGATGATCGACGATACATCGAACTGCTCAAAGGATATGATAGAGATCGCCGCAAGGGCCAAGGACGAGGTTCTTACCGGCAACGAGGAGATCCATTCTCTCACAAAGGTTTCGGAAGAGATCAGCGTGATCAACGAGGATGTGACCTCCGCAATGCAGAAGCTCAGAGACAAGACTCTGGCTGTTCAGGAAGTCGTTAACGCCATCGAAAGTATTTCGGGCAGAACGAATCTTCTGGCACTCAACGCTTCCATTGAGGCCGCAAGAGCCGGAGAGGCAGGCAAGGGCTTTGCTGTCGTAGCCGACGAGATAAGGGACCTCTCGCTTCAGACGAGGGAATCAACAGAGAATATCAGACAGATCATTATCAAGCTGGACGAGGAATCCCAGGGAGCATCCGATGCTGTTGCGCGTTCGATCGAGCACGCAAGGACCCAGGAGGAGATCATCGGGAATGTGGAATCGCGTTTCGGATCCATCGAGGAGAGCATTACCACTCTGGAGGACCGCATAAAGGGCATCGATCTGTCGATAGACAAGCTGATCGAATCCAATCAGGGCATCGTGGACGCAACGGAACAGCTGCTTGATATCACCGAGAAGCTGACATCCGGAAATGAAGCAGTTGTTGAGATAGTTGAGCGCAACAAGACGAATGTCGGACTTGCCACCCGCGCGATCAAAGAAGTATATAACCTGCATTCCCGCGTTACATAACTATGCTTTCGCGGGAAGCGGTGTAACTCCTAATGCGCTATACAACTGTTCCTGTTTCTTCAGGA
>CAJOQS010000049.1 GCA_905236925.1 uncultured Lachnospiraceae bacterium
AGTCGGATACTCTGTCGCCGAAAACAAGGCGAAGGTCATTTCTGACCCATTCAGCGACCTCCCTGACACCTGCAAAATCATTTTCATCACAAATAATTCTCGTATGCGCATCAATTATCGGGCATTTCATTTTTTAACACGATCTCCTTCATTCGTTGCTTTAATCCTATACTTAATTCTAACCTTGGGTTTGAACTATGTCTATTCTATAATGCATAAAAATACCCTCCTTCCTAGTTGTCTAGGAAAGAGGGTACATATCACAAGGACTGACCCCAATTAAATGAGGCATGTGAAACCGAACTTCCATGCCTCGCGGCGCATCGCGCCAAGTTTTCGACAGATTGTTTTTTTAATGTAATCATTAAAAAGATCGCCCACTTAACATTGAACATTGCATAAATAACGGAATAACAGAACGAACTATAACGAGAACTTTGAACCTTCCCAAAGGGATCTAACTAATAGTTGAGTTAAAAGAGTAATCTGTCCGGAAAACCTCTTAATCCTCTACATCAAACTCGAAGGTCTGATTGTATTTATCGAGAGCTATCTGCATGAGTGCTATCTCCGCATCTACACGCTCATATTCGCTTTTTACGAGCTCGAGGTCATAGTTGATGAATTCGTACTCGGGTGCAGTCTTTCTGGTCGAATAATAGCCGGAATTCATCCTTTTCTTGGGCTCGTGCTTTCTCATATTGTCGAGGATGGACTTGCGGTTGCTAAGCTGGGCCATCCTGACGAGTATCTCGTCGATAGACATCTCTTTCTCGCCGACCTTTATGCGATTGGAGGCATTGTTTACGTTTATCGCGTGCTTGATCCTGAGAATCCTTGCATCAAGCTCTTCAATCTGCTTCGCAACCTCGGCATAATCGTAGTCCGGAACAACGGGTTCCTCGTCGGCAGTCGCATAATAGGTGCTGCCCTCACGCTCCTTGTTCAGCCAGAACTCCTTGTCCTCGGTCAGTTTTCTTATTACTTTGTTTGCATAAGCGGAAGTCATTTTTTTCATCGTATATCCTCCTCATTAGATGCGGTTTTAATTGTGTAACTGTATTTTACTCCGCCCCGGTTTTTGCAGCAATAAACCTGCGGTTTAGTAACCTGTTCTATTCTATCATGATATCGCCCAGTCTGGTAGTGGCATTTCCTGCCGGACCGATGTCTATCTTCTCTCTTGTACCGTGGCGAAGGGCCTCCACATCGACGAGCAGGTCGTTTGCGCTGACCAGTTTGCAGCCGGCACCGCGGATGATTATCTGTTCAAGGCCGTCCGATGTGGCCACGCTTATATCGGTCTGTTTTGCGTTCTCGTGTGCAAAGCGCTCGATGAAGCGGTCGGCAGTCTCGGCCTCCTTCGTGTAGACCACGATGATGTTGTGGTACTTAAAAAACTCCGTCGGATGCCCCTTCACACGGTAGGCGTCATAAACGACTATCAGCTTGCAACCCTTCTGTGACTGATAATCGCACAGTATATCATTCAGGCGTTCCCTCGCACCGTCCACATTGTCCTCGGCCAGTGCCGACAGTTCGGGCCATTTGAAAATGATATTGTAGCCGTCCACGAGCAGATACCTGTCCTTCAGGTCAAAGGGCTTCATGAACTTTTTCAGGCCGCTCGCATCCTGAGATGTGCCTCCCGTACCGTTGCCGCGCTGCCCGGATCCGATGACGGACCCATTTACCTGTGTGCTACCGCTTCCGGTACTGCCTGTCCCCGCAGCACTGCCCGGTCTCGACCCGTATGTTTCTCCCCTGTGTTTTCTAAAAGGATTCCTGTAAGTCTTCTCGCGCTTATTGGCATGCGCCGTCCTTGCTATTATCGCGTCGATCTCGTCGGTTCCTATTGCAGGTGCTTCTCCGGCATGGGAAACAAAATTGACCGATGCAAACTGGTCGTTTTCGTTCTCTCCGGCCAATTTTCCCGTGCTCATATCCCAGTCCAGATGCTTATAGCTGTCCACATCATTCCATTCAACGACAAAGCCCGCGCCATGTGCGCAGAATACGGAAGATGCCGGATTGCGCAGGTCCGCTGCCGGGTCATAGCCGCTTGCAGCGATCACTTCTTCACTGTTGTGGCAGGGAAGATAACCGTAGAAGGAACAATAGACGCTTCCCAGCCCTTTGGTATATGCCGCCACCTCGCGGGAATACCCCTGCATAGTGGCAACAGGTGCGATACCCGTGATCCCCACAAGGTCCTGTGCCCCGATCTCGTACTGCGAAGTTACTCGTCCGGAGCGTCCTTCAATATCCGACATCGCTCGCCCGCAGTTAACGCGCGGCAGCTCAACGGTAAGTTCATAATATGGTTCGAGGAGCACGCACCTGCCTTCCGATGCTGCACGCATAAGTCCCTGCCTTACGGCACGGTACGTGGCCTGTCTGAAGTCTCCGCCTTCGGTGTGCTTCAGATGCGCACGTCCCGCAACAAGAGCGATATTCACATCGGTAAGCTCAGCTCCGGTCAGTACCCCCCTGTGAGTACGTTCAAAAATGTGAGTAAGTATCAGCCTCTGCCAGTTCAGTTCAAGATCGTTGGTTGAGACCCTCGACTCGGCATTGATACCGCTTCCGCGCTCTGCCGGTTCGATCAGGAGCTGTGCCTCGGCATAATGCCTGAGGGGTTCAAAATGCCCCACGCCCAGCACCGGCTCCGTTACGGTTTCCTTATACAGCACGCTTCCCCTGTCAAAGTCGACGTCCTCTCCGAAACGGTCGAGCATCTGACGCTTGATTATCTCGAGCTGTATGTCGCCCATTACCCTTATCTGGAGTTCCTTTAACGCATCGTTCCATGCAATTCCAAGTGTCGGGTCCTCCTCCTCGAGTATCCTGAACTTCGGAAGAAGCCTTTGAAGGGCGGAACGGTCACGCGCAAGGACCTTGTAGGTCATAACAGGTACGATATCGGCTGCGGGAACACCTTCTTCGGCGCCGAGGACCTGCCCGGCATAGGTCGCGGTAAGTCCGGGAACGGCTACCACCATGCCCTGTTCTGCGGCTTCAACCGTGTCATACCGTTCTCCTTCGTAAACGCGGATCTGAGTGACCTTTTCCCTGTAGGATACTGCTTCGGGTTCCTGTGAATTATCCTCGTCGGTACGGCGAAGAAGTACCGTATCCTCTTTGACAGCCGTATATTCGATGATGTCGCGGTTCTTCAGCAGTCCGCCCGTGACTTTCATATATGTAAGACGGTTTCCTTCCGTGTCGCGTCCGATTTTGTATACCCTTGCTGCGAACTCATCAGCTGCATACGCCCGGGGCGAATACGCGGCCAGTCCGTCAAGTAATTCGTCAACTCCGTCCAGCTTAAGTGCCGATCCGTAGAAGCACGGGAACAGTTTTCGCTCGGCTGCGAGGTCACGTATATCATCTTCCGTGACAGCACCCGTTTCCAGGTATTTCTCCATGACTTCCTCATCGCACATCGCTATGCGCTCGTCCCGCTGAGGATCATCAAAAGCAACGCAGGCATCCGAGAGCTGTTCCTCGAATTCATGCTGAAGAGCCGCCCTGTCACAGCCCTCGCGGTCCATTTTGTTGACAAAGATAAAGGTGGGGATATCATAATGCTTCAAAAGCCGCCAAAGAGTCCTGGTGTGCGCCTGAATTCCGTCCGTTCCGCTGATTACAAGTATCGCGATATCCAGTACGGAAAGAGCACGCTCCATCTCCGTTGAGAAATCCACATGTCCGGGTGTGTCGATAAGCGTAAAGCTTACATCGCCGCGTTCAAACACAGCCTGCTTCGAGAATATCGTTATCCCGCGTTCACGTTCAAGGGCATAGTTATCAAGGAAAGCGTCGCCTTTATCGACTCTTCCCAGTTTTCGTATCCTCTCGGTCTTAAAAAGGATCGCTTCGGATAATGTAGTTTTGCCCGCATCGACGTGAGCGAGTATTCCCGTTACCAGACGCTGCATGAAACCTCCGTTTTTCAATTGCAAATTCAGGACTCGCTTGCGAGTCCTGTGCGCATCCCCGCGGAGCGTTTATCTCGGTCGGGAATTGTACACCGACCGAGATAAATACCCCTGCATTATAACATATCGCGTTAGTGATATGCCATACTGCAGGGGTTAATAGTTTACAGAACCTGTTATTTAAAGAATTTCTTCTTTTTGCCTTCCTCTGGCGCGGAATTGCCGCCCATAGCCTCGTCAAACTTTCTCAGAAGCTCCCTTTGTTCACTGTTCAACTTCGTGGGAACCTGAACGACAAGGGTAACATAGTGGTCGCCCCTTACGTTCTTGTCACGGAGCGAAGGAACGCCCTTTCCCTTAAGCCTGATCCTTGTTTCGGTCTGGGTTCCGGGCTTAACATCAAATACCACATCGCCGTCGATCGTCGATATCCTGATCTCACCGCCGAGCGCCGCGGTAGCAAAGCTCATGGGCGCGGTCGAGAAGATGTTCATGTCGTCTCTCTGGAAGATCGGATGCTCGGCAACACTGACCTCTACAAGAAGATCGCCTCTGGATCCGCCGTTCTCACCGGGTTCGCCCTTTCCCGCGATCCTGATGCTCTGTCCGTCGTCAATACCGGCAGGGATCGAAACCTGTATCTTCTTACGCTTGGAGATATATCCCGATCCGTAGCAACTCGGGCATTTATCCTTGATGATCTTACCTGTTCCCCGGCAGTCCGGGCATGCCTGGATACTTCTTGAAATGCCGAAAAGAGTCTGCTGGGTATATGCTACCTGTCCCTTTCCTCCGCACTTCGAGCAGGTTGTTGCCTGTGTCCCGGGCTTAGCTCCGGTTCCGTGGCAGTTTTCGCACTCTTCTTTGAGGTTGATCTCAAGCTCTTTGTCGACGCCCTTCATGGCTTCGTCGAAAGTTATCCTGACTCTCGCGCGAAGATTGGCACCCTTCATGGGTCCGTTGCTTGCACGCCTAGCGCCGCCTCCGAACATGCCCCCGAACAGATCTCCGAAAAGATCGGTGAAATCCATGTCGTTGAAGTTGAAGCCGCCTGCTCCGCCCATTCCGCCGTTCTCAAAGGCCTGATGTCCGAACTGGTCGTACTGGCGCCGCTTATCCGGATCGGAAAGAACGGCGTACGCTTCACCGACCTCCTTGAACTTCTCCTCGGCCTGTTTGTCGCCGGGATTGGCATCGGGATGATACTTCTTTCCGAGTGTCCTGTAAGCCTTCTTTATGTCGTCTGCGGATGCGTCCTTAGAAACGCCAAGGACCTCATAATAGTCTCTTTTTTCTGCCATAACCTGTTTCCTTTATTTACCCGAAAGGGGGCGAGGCAATAAAGCCTCCCCCCATCAGTTTTTTAAGATCAAACTTCCTTGTAGTCGGCATCTACAACGCCGTCGTCGGGGTTGCTGCCCTGACTGCCTGCGCCTCCGTTAAAACCTGCATCACCGGTAAAGCCCTGGGCTCCGTCGAAACCTGCACCTGCACCCTGTGCACCGCCGGCTGCCTGAGCCTGCTCATATACCTTCTGGAAGAGGCTCTGTGAATCTGCCATGAGCTTCTCCTTGGCTGACTTGATGTCCTCAACCTCGCCCTCGGTCATGTTCTCGGGATTGGTCTTCTGAAGGAGTTCCTTGATCCTGTCGATATCGGCCTGTACGGCTGCCTTGTCGGACTCTGCGATCTTGTCGCCTACATCCGCAAGTGCCTTCTCGGTCTGGAATACCATCGAATCAGCCTCGTTACGGGTATCAACGGCTTCCTTACGCTTCTTGTCCTCAGCCTCGTACTGAGCTGCTTCCTTGACAGCTTTTTCAATCTCATCATCACTCATAGATGTACCCG
>CAJOQS010000050.1 GCA_905236925.1 uncultured Lachnospiraceae bacterium
CACAAACGCATAGTCGACAGGCTGATGGATCATAACATCCTCGGTCCCCATACCATACTCGGCCACTGCATTTACGTAAACGAGCACGAGATGGATCTTATTAAGGAAACAGATACGATGGTGGTCCACAATCCCGAGTCCAACATGGGCAACGCGGTCGGCTGCCCTCCCACAATGAAGATCATGGAAAAGGGTATCCTTACCGGTCTCGGAACCGACGGCTACACCAACGATATGTTTGAGTCCATGAAGGTTGCCAATATCCTTCACAAGCACAATCTCTGCGATCCGACGGTAGCGTGGGGCGAGGTTCCTCAGATGCTCTTTGAGAACAATGCCGAGATGGGCCGCCGCTTCTTCAAAACACCGTTCGGCCGTCTGATCCCCGGCTATTCGGCAGATGTTATAGTTCTTGATTACAAGCCTCTCACTCCGATGAACGGAGATAACTGCAACGGCCACATTCTTTTCGGCATCAGCGGCAGGTATGTTACCACCACCATCGGTTCCGGAAAGGTACTCATGAAGGACCGTGAGATCCCCGGCCTCGACGAGGAGAAGTTCTACGCAGATTGCCGTCAGGCATCGAAGAAGGTCTGGGATTCGATCAATTCCGGCAGGTAACTAGTTATTCTTATTTCAACACCGCATCTTAACAGAAGCTTTCTGCGCGCCGGCAACGTGTGCAGCAGGGAACCGTGTGCGGTTATGACCGCATCTAACACAGGAGGAAATTATGAGCGACAGAATGATCCCGATCCCGTTTGAGCAGCTTATAACGAGATTATTTGAGGAATACGGAAAGAGCGGCACCGTTTACGGTGTCCACAAGAAATATTCGGCTCCCGAGGGACGCACCCTGAATATCTTCGGTGAGACCATGGAAACTCCCTTCGGTCCCGCCGCAGGCCCCAACACACAGCTGGCGCAGAACATTATCGCCGCCTACTTCGCGGGCTGCCGTTTCTTCGAGCTGAAAACCGTACAGAAGCTCGACGGTGAGGATCTCCCGGTTTCAAAGCCCTGTATCCTTGCCGAGGATGAATGCTACAACTGCGAGTGGTCCACGGAGCTGACCGTTCCCCAGGCCTTTGATGAATATGTAAAGGCATGGTGGGCATGTAAACTCATGGCTATCGAGCTCGGGCTCGGAAGCCCCGACGGCTTTATCTTCAATATGAGTGTGGGCTACGACCTTGAGGGCATCATGCTGCCGAAGCTTGACGCATTTATCGAAGGTCTTAAGGATGCATCGTCAACCCCGATCTGGAAGGAATGCAGGGATTATGTCCTTGCGCATATCGACGGTTTTTCCAAGGTCACCGCGAAGGATGTCGAGGCCTTCTCTCCCAGGATATGCACATCCGCCACTCTTTCAACACTTCACGGATGTCCTTCCGAGGATATCGAGAAGATCGCGACCTATCTGCTCACACAAAAGCATGTAAACACTTTTATCAAGTGCAACCCCACTCTGCTCGGCTATGATTACGCGCGCAAGACTCTGGATGAGATGGGCTATGACTACATTCAGTTCGGGCGCTTCCATTTCGAGGACGATATGCAGTACGAGCTTGCGGTTCCGATGCTTAAGAGGCTGCTGGAGATCGCAGGACGCGAGAGTCTCGAATTCGGTGTCAAGATAACCAATACCTTCCCCGTCGATGTCAAGAGAAACGAGCTTCCGAGCGAAGAAATGTATATGTCCGGCAAGTCGCTCTATCCTCTTTCGCTGAGTGTTGCAAGGAACCTGTCCCGCGATTTCGGCGGCAAGCTCCGCATCAGCTTCTCCGGCGGTGCAGACGCGTTCAATATCACCAAGCTCTATAATGCGGGCATCTGGCCCATCACCTTCGCGACTACCATTTTGAAGCCCGGCGGATACAACCGTGTGCTCCAGATCGCGAAGCAGTTTGAAAACGTTAAATACGGTCCCTTCTCAGGCGTGAATGTCGACGAGGTCAGTTCCATGGTCGAGGCTGCCAGAAAGGATCCCCATCACGTCAAGCCGGTCAAGATAGCACCTTCACGCAAGTCCAGGAAAGAAGTTCCGCTTACGGACTGCTTCATGGCCCCCTGCTCGGAAGGATGTCCGATCCATCAGGATATCACGGCTTACATGAAGCTTGTCGAGGCCGGAAGGTATCTCGACGCGATGAAGGTCATCGGATTAAAGAACGCCGTTCCCAACATCACCGGAACGATCTGCGCTCATCCCTGCATGAGCAAGTGTACGCGTAATTTCTATGAGTCACCCGTAACGATCCGTGCGAAGAAGCTCACCGCTGCCGAAAAGGCAAGCGTTGAATACGAGAAATACCTCGGTGAGAAGAAGCTTCACGCGATCGCTTCCAACGGCATAAAGGTCGCTGTTATCGGAGCCGGCCCCGCGGGTATCGCGGCAGCAAACCAGCTCTCACGCGCCGGCTTTGAAGTAACTGTTTACGACAAGCGTTCAAGCGGCGGCGGAACTGTTGCTCACGTGATCACCGAACAGCGTATCTCACGCGCCGCGATCGCACAGGACATCGCATTTGCTGCAGCCCTCGGCGCAAGGTTCGTATATGACCACGAGGTCAGGTCTCTTGACGAGCTGCGGTCGGCAGGCTACAAATTTGTGATCATTGCTGTCGGCGCAGGCAAGCCCGGTATGCTGAAGCTCTCCGGTATCGAGCCGATGAACGCGATCAGCTTCCTCGAGCGTTTCAACAGCCACGATCCTTCCCTGAACCTCAGGAAGAACGTTGTTATCGTCGGCGGCGGAAACACTGCCATGGATACAGCCCGTGCCGCAAAAGCTGCGGACGGTGTTGAGAATGTATATCTTGTTTACAGACGTGATAAGAGAAATATGCCCGCGGACGCAGAGGAGCTCGAACTGGCAATGTCGGAGGGCGTAGTGTTCAAAGATCTGCTCACCCCCATCGGCTATTCCGACGGAAAGCTCATCTGTAAGAAGAATGTGCTCGGCGATTATGACAAGTCCGGACGCCGTTCTCCTGTCGAGACCGAAGAGATAGTTATGATCGATGCCGATACCGTTATCGCCGCTGTCGGTGAAAAGGTCGACACCGAGCTTTACAAGACACTTGAGCTTGAGGTTGACGAGAAGGGCTATGCGATCTGCGACAAGGACAACCAGAGCAGCGTTGACAGTGTTTATGTTGCGGGCGACGGTCTGCACGGTCCTTCCACGATCGTTCAGGCCATGGCGGATGCCGCTGCTGCCGTTAAGCACATCTTCAAGCGCAGCGGAGTTAAGCTTGCAGAGAACCCGATCATCACCGAAGCCGAGGCTCTTATCAGAGAAATGTACGAGGCAACGGACGCCAATACGCTGATCGCCAAGAAGGGCAGCCTTGCGGAAACCTCCGGCGACCTCACCAGTGAACTTAAAGCAGAGGGCTTCGACGATGCCTACTGCGCAGTTTCAAGGTGTCTGGGCTGTGACAGGATATGTGAAAACTGCGTTGATGTCTGCCCGAACCGCGCGAATATCGCGATCGATGTTCCCGGCATGGCAATGCCCCAGATACTCCATATCGACCGCATGTGCAACGAATGCGGCAACTGCACCATTTTCTGTCCTTACGCAAGCCTTCCCTACAAGGACAAGCTCACGGTATTCAGTGACATCAAGAGCTTCAACGACAGCACCAACATGGGCTTCCTGCTCCTTGACGACAAGCTCAGGACCTTCCGCGTTCGCCTGTGGGGCGTGATCACCGACGAGGAGCCCTTCACAGAGCACTGCAGCCTGAGTCTGGAGATCCGTGGGATCATCAGGACGGTTTACACGGACTACCACTACCTGCTGTGAAGCCTGCCATTTATTTAGTACCCCGATATATCGATTCAATCCAAAATACTTGCAGAAGCGGGAAAATGTGATATAATAGGCGCGTAATAAATTAATATGATTTTCTAAATGAAAGGAAGGACATATTATTATGGCACTTGTTACCACAACCGAAATGTTCAAGAAGGCTTATGGCGGCGGATATGCTGTCGGCGCTTTCAACGTAAACAACATGGAGATCGTACAGGGTATCACCGAGGCGGCTGACGAGCTTAAGTCCCCCGTTATCCTTCAGGTTTCCAAGGGCGCTCGCGCATACGCCAATCACACTTTCCTTGTAAAGCTTGTTGAGGCAGCCGTTATCGAGCATCCCGACATCCCGATCGCTCTTCATCTTGACCACGGCGACAGCTTCGAGCTGTGCAAGAGCTG
>CAJOQS010000051.1 GCA_905236925.1 uncultured Lachnospiraceae bacterium
ATTATCTCCTCGAAGGTGATTACGAGGAAACAGGCTTCGTAACAGTACACAGTACATTGGGACATCAGTACAATTATATTAAAGCCGATGGCATCTATTATTTTGTAGACTTCACGGATTTCACAAGTGAAAATGGCAGAAATAGTGAAGCTAAGTTTGAACTCTGTAGACTTCTTCAGGACAAATTGAATGGATATGATAATAAGGAGCATATCAAAGAATATAAAGAATATTTTGATAATTACCTTAATACTATTTGTTTCTGGTCAGGAAAAAGTCTTGATGATCCTTCTGCTACGAAAGCGGCATTAATCCATGATACTTATATGGAGAAAAATAACAGGGATCATTTAGACTGGGGATGGACAGAGGAAAATACCTCATATATTTGGGCTACCAAGTATTATGAGGGTATGGAAGGCTCGAACATTTCCTTCCTCGTTGAAGATTGTAATCAGGGTGCAAATACCCTTAAATCTGATATCCTTAATTATAACGGAATTTCATACAAACTTAACTATCTGGCTATCAGCCATCCCGAATATACAAAGTACCAAACTTTGTATATTGATAGCACAGGTAAGAGAATGGGAACACCTTTCAAAGAAATCGCTCCTGTAGAGTTAAGGTTAGTTCCCTTCTTCTGTGAAGTAAGTCCTGAAGCACAGAAGATAATTGACAGTCAGGAGACATATATGGAGAAGATGTACAGGCAAATGAAAGGTAATTCAGAAACGCCTGTAATTATTGAATTTTCTGATACAGAGAAGTCCACAATGGACAAATCGTATCAGAATAAATTCTCTCCCTTCAACAAGGAAGTAAGAATTGGATCTCTTTGGGCATGGCAGAGATTCATTGATTATACTTGCATAGTTGAAGGAAGAATGTCTCTTGATGAATTTGCTAAGATGTTCGATATGGAGAACTTCTATGGCACTAAGCTTGTTAAGAGATAATTAAAAAGATATTTTTGGACAAATACGTTATGTTATAATGTTTCAAGGTACTATAGACTATGTATACTCTTTAGCTTTGAATTCAAATGATGCAGACAAATACAATTGAATACACAATCATACGCAGCAATCGCCGTTCTGTTTCACTGGTCATCGATGCCGATGCGAGACTCACGGTCCGGGCGCCTTACCGGATGCCTGACAGGGCTGTGGCGGAGTTCGTTGCTTCAAAACAAAAATGGATAGAAAAGCATCTGGAGCAGATGCGGCAAAGAGCTGAGAACCGGGCGGCGGCTCCGACATTTACGAAAGAAGAGCGCGAGGCTCTGCTCCGGAGGGCCATGGAGATCATTCCCGTGAAAGTGGCGCATTTCGCAAAGATCATAGGGGTTGCGTACGGGAGAATAACCATCCGTAATCAGAAAACACTGTGGGGAAGCTGCAGCACAAAGGGGAATCTGAACTTTAATTATATGCTCGCAGCGCTGCCCGATGAAGTGGTCGACTACGTTGTTGTTCATGAGCTCTGTCACAGAAAAGAGATGAACCATTCCCCGAAGTTCTGGGCCGAAGTGGAAAAAGTTGTCCCTGACTGCAAGCGCATCAGAAAGTGGCTTAAAGAAGAAGGTTCGGTTTTTCTGGAAAGGTAAGCAAAATACGATGCCTCATTTCGGACCAAAGATTCTTCCGCCGAACTCGAAAAAACTCTTTTATTATTCTTTCGGCAAGCGTATAGTAAGAATAGTTTGTTTACAGATGAAAAATGGAAAGGTCTTGTAATGAAATGTTTACTAACAGCAGGCTGAAAGAAAACGGTACCGGCAGAGCAATTGCTGTAAATATGATATTGGCGGCAATCAGTTTATTTGTAAATGGGTTCGGCGTATATCTGACGATTCAGGCCAACATCGGAGCCGGTCCATGGGACGTCCTGAACATAGGCGTATCAAAAAGCCTTGGGATACTATATGGAACCGCCTCGATCATTATCTCGTACACTATTCTCGGGATCGATATTTTATTGAAGGAACCGATAGGAATTGCAATGTTTATTGATGCGTTTGTAGTGGGAAAGGCAGTGGATTTCTTTAACAGGATCAACGCTGTTCCCAAGTGCACCTCAATAAAAACGGGAATTCCGGTCATGCTTATCGGCCTTGTCATCATGGCATATACTCAGTACACCTATATGAGCGCGTCGCTGGGATGCGGACCGCGCGACACACTTCTTGTGGCCCTCGCAAAAAGGGCGAAAAAAATACCGATCGGCGCTGTCAGCATCGCGCTTCTCAGCCTTGCAACATTTATCGGATGGCTTCTTGGCGGTCCGGTCGGGATAGGAACGCTGATATGTGCTTTTTGTGCAGGCCCGATAATGCAGATGGCTTTTACAACTGTGAGATTCGACGCGACACATGTGCATCACCAGCATCTTGCTGCTTCCGTCAGGGTGTTCATGCATAGAGAAAGGGCATGAGGCCGGTCATTTTGAAGGAGAACCGATTTGATGAGGGTTGTAGACACAAATGGCATTTCTAATATCGCACCCGTCCCGGGAGCCACGAGCGAGTGGTATTACGGAATCGATTACGAGCATGGCGACCTCTATGAGGCGGAAGAACTGTTCAGGAGAGGAAACACGATAAAGGGCAGAAAACTGTGCCTTGTTCATTATCCGGACGGCGCGGTCTACGAGCCCGTACCGAAAACAGAAGGCCATTACTGCGAAGAACCGGTCTGTTACGAGGAGAGTATCTACATATTAAATGTGGATTTTCCGCATGGCCTGATACAGATAATCCGCTTCGGCTGCAGGGATCACAAAACCGCGGTCCACGCGGAAATTCCGCTTTCTTCCGTGAAGGATTGTTATAATCTCAGCCTGCAGATCGCCCCGCTTACGCTTTCGAGGCAGTGCGTGGGAGATAATGAATTTGAGATCATCTGGCCGGAAAGAACAGGCTTCGGGATGGACGATCACGACTCTTTCTACTTACGAGATGGGAACAGGCTGTTATTCAGCCGATGGCATGAAGAGGGGGAAGGTGAAGATTACAGGTACTGGGAAGAAATCGTTGTCAGGGACCTTGAAGGAAATGTGGTTGAAACCCTTCCCGGCGACGTAAAGCTGATGCCGAACGGAGAGTTGTGGCATCTGAGGTAGGGGAATTCTTTTTACTGCTGAGTATGGTATAATATCCCTGTCACCCTGTCACCACGGAACTCACTTTGCTCGGAGGAAAGTCTTATGAATAAGAAAAACAACGGGAATGCGAAACTCTGGAAAATAATGGCGATACTGCTTCTGGTTTCTTCTGTATTCGGGTTCGCGGCTTTTCTGGTAGGAAGGGCTGCGTACGGAAAGACCATTGAATGTTAAAGCACGCAGATGTCGAAAAAACTGCTGCGGGTCCCGCGGATCTATGCTATAATGGCGTCATGTAAAAAGTTTACGGCCCGATCTGCCCCTACGGCGTGAAGCAACAGCAGGACATACCCCCGTGCGGCAGGTTCAACCCACATCACAAGCAGGAACAGGAGGAAGCGTCATGACGTATGCAGTTAGGTATTATACAAAAACCGGAAACACGAAGCGGCTTGCGGAGGCCATCGCGAAGGAACTCGGAGTGGAAGCACTGCCGATCAGCGAGCCTGTAAGCGAAGCGGTGGATTATCTGTTTTTGGGAAATTCATATTATGCGTTCAGCATCGATCCGGAAGTGAAGGCATTTGTGGCTTCGCTTGACAAGAACAAGGTCGGAAAGATAGTCAATTTCGGTTCTGCCGCGATGCTGAATTCAACCTATAAAAAAGTAAAGGCTGTCGCCGACAAGGCCGGCATCGCAATGGACGAGAAGGAATTCCACTGCAAGGGCGAGTTCAAGGGCATACATAAGGGCAAACCCGATGCAGATGATCTGGCTGCCGCAGCGCAGTTCGCGAAGCAGTACAAGTAAGCCAAACAATCAGTGCGCAACATATCGATACGCTATTGACAAATTTAATCCTCTGTGCCATATTATATTCGCGAATTGCTGAACGATTCGCCCGATCGACAAAGACTCGACTCGGATTGAGTCTAATAATATACGTATGGAGGAAAGTAACAATGGGAAAGCTTGACGGAAAAGTTGCAATCATTACCGGGTCCACATCCGGCATGGGAAGAGACACCGCTTATCTTTTCGCGAAGGAAGGCGCTAAGGTTGTAGTTACGGGACGTAATGAAGAACGCGCCAAGGCAGTAGTTGACAAGATCAAGGCTGACGGCGGCGAGGCAATATATGTTATCGCGGATACCGCAAAGCGCGAATCAGCTAAGAAGATCTACGACGAGACCATGAAAGCATACGGCACGGTTGACGTCCTTATCAACAATGCAGGCCAGCTCAGCCTTACTCCCGTACAGGAGATCACTCTTGAGGAGTGGGACGCCGTATTCAACGTAAACCTGACCACGGCTCTGCTCCTTACCCAGTACTGCGAACCCGAGCTTAAGAAGAACAACGGACATATCGTAAATATCTCATCTGTAGCCGGAACTGCTGCAAAGTGGGGCCCTATCGCTTACTGCACCAGCAAGTTCGCAATGGTCGGCATGACAAGGGCAATGGCTCGTGAAATGGGACCTGAGATCCACGTTAACGGTATCTGCCCCGGAGCTATCCGCACTGCTATGCTTGAGGGCTGCGGCGCTGACCAGACAATCGAGTTCATGAAGGCAACCGCTCCCTTAAAGAGAGTCGGCGAGGGCAGCGAGATCGCTACCGCTTGTCTGTTCTTCTCGACAGATGATTCCAGCTTTATCACGGGCCAGCTGCTTCGCGTAGATGGCGGTGTTGATGCTTGATCGCATCCCACAACCCAATAAATACAACAACCGAAAGACATGGCACCCCCGCCATGTCTTTTCTTTATGAAAAAACACGGCGCAGCCATCCCCACGGGCTCTTTCACTTATGCAATAATGCCGTCACAGCCATCCTACTGCATCTTTCGTTTATGGCAAAATCCTCCGTCGACTCCACCATTTGTAAAAGTTTTATAAAATCGTTTCGCGTTTTCTTGAACAAAAACCGCGTTTCACTTATAATGCACATACTCTAGTTTCCCGCAGTTCCCGCAACAACCCCTTAAGGAGGTGCCCGGAATGTTCAAGTCAATCACAGCCAAGATCATGAGCCTTGTAATACTTCTCCCCATCATCTTTCTGGTATGTATGCTCCTGGTCAGCGCCCAGGTCAAAAAGCTCGGTGATTCGGCCAACCGCCTTGCCGACGAGAATGTAACAATCGAAAGAAATATCGGAATCATCAGCACCAACGTCCAGTCACTCGTAAAACGAGTCTATCAGATGAAGGACTTCTCCCGCGACAATATGACATTTATGGGATACATCTACGGTGTATCCGGAGTTCAGGAATGCGAACTCATGACCGAATCGCTTGAAAGCCTTCGCCCGATCCTGATGGAGATGTACGACGACGCCTATCCCGTGACCGTGGATCAGCTTGTCAAGGTTCAGTCAGACTACGCAGATGTATACGATGCCAACTATACGGTGGTCGAAGTCAGGGGCGATGTGCTCGGATACCTCGATCAGTTCCCCGAGGACGAGGCACACGCGAAGCTGCTTAACTGGTCGATCCTCAGCTTCATCGACGCGACCGAATACATAATCGACACCTACACAAAGCTGTTTAACGCATACACCGCCGACGGCTCACTCGCATACGACGAGTACGGCAATATCACCTCGCAGTGGTGGATCGACGCGCAGAACATGGCCTCGCAGTCCCGCTATGTCGAGGGCTTTGCGGTCAGCCTGTACAAGAACGGCGGCTACGTTCAGGAGAAGGGCGAGGACGGCACCATGACCAACGTATCAACCCGAATCCTCGGCGAATACACCATCCGTGAGGCCTCAGACGCGAACGTAGCGGCAGCCCGTGAAGAAACGAACCGCATCACCAAAACCCTTAACCTGATGACCATTTTCTTCATTTTCGGCTTCCTTGCGGTCGGCGTGATCATACTTATCCGCTTAAAGACCATCATCAAGCCCGCAGTATCCGCCGCGAATACGATGAACGGCGTGATCGACGGCATTTCGAATGGCAGGGGCGATCTGACGACCCGGTTTGAAGCGGGCGGCAACGACGAGATAAGCCAGCTCCTAACCGGCGTGAATTCCTTCATGGATCAGCTTCAGAACATCATAAAGAAGATACGCGAGGAATCCGCGAACCTGAACGACTCCGTTGCCAATCTGAACAGCGAGATCAGGACCTCGGATGAAAGCACCTCCAATGTATCGGCGGTTTCGGAAGAGCTTGCCGCAAACATGCAGGAGATCAACAACACCGTCGAGCAGCTAGTAAAGAGCGCCGAAGACATTTCCGAGCAGGCCGAGAACATGAGCAGGCGCGTGGACGAGGGCTACAGCTTTGTCAAGAATGTTCAGATCAGGGCCAACGACGTTAAGGACTTCTCCGTAGCAAATAAGAAGAACGCCGAGACGATGATCGGCGAAAGAAGGCTCAACCTGAACGAAGCGATCGAAAACAGCAAGAACGTTGAGAAGATCAATAAGCTTACCGACGAGATCCTCTCGATCTCCAGTCAGACCAACCTGCTGGCTCTGAACGCATCGATCGAGGCCGCCAGAGCGGGTGACGCAGGCCGCGGCTTTGCGGTTGTTGCGGACGAGATAAGGATTCTTGCGGATTCCAGCCGCGATGCGGCCAACAACATCCAGTCGATCAGTAAGCTTGTTACCGATGCGGTTTCACTGCTTTCGAGAAATGCGGATGAGATCCTTAATTATATAGATGAGTCGATCCTGAACGACTACGAGCAGTTCGTAGGCTACTCCGAGCAGTATTATCAGGATGCCGAGAATATGAGGTCGATCCTGGGCGAGTTCCAGCAGAACTCCCAAAATCTCTCGTCAACACTGACCGAGGTTTCTAACAGTGTGGAGAATGTTAACCGTGCCGTAGCGGAAAGCTCTTCGGGTATCACGATGGTTGCGGACGAGGCAACGAGGCTCGCCGTATCCATGAGCGACATCCGAAATGAGGCAGAAAAGAACAGCCATATTTCCGACAGACTCAAGGACGAGGTCGAAAGGTTTGAGACCATCTGATCTTCTGAAGTAATGACCCGCGAATCCCCGATGGATAGGGACTCGCGGGTCTTGTATTTACGGAATAATAATGCTACTATTTTGTGTATATACATTCACAAACGTGAAGGTCGGACTGTAAGCGGCCGGAAAGTATCACCACAGGCCGGCAGTGATGGATGCACTGCAAGTGTCTTATCACGGGCAGATCGCGAAGCGATTCGCGAGTCTGGTTTTTGGAAGAGGTAACAGGCATGAACGTAATTGTCAGACCCGCAGAGAAGAAGGATATTCCATCCATAATGGAGCTTCTCAGGCAGGTAAACCGTGTACATCAGGAAAAACGTCCCGACCTGTTCAAGCTCACGACAAAGTATGACGAGGCCGAGCTTGAGGAGATCATAAACAACGACCGGACTCCCGTGTTTGTGGCAGAGGACGGCGGGAGCATACTCGGACACGGCTTCTGCATATTGCAGCGCCCCGAAAACACACGGCTCCTGGTCGATAATCTGACATTATACATTGACGATATCTGTGTGGATGAAAGCGCAAGAGGGCAGCATGTGGGCAGGAGCATCTACGAGCATATAATCGACTATGCCCGCGAACGCGGCTGCTACAATGTAACCCTGAATGTCTGGAACTGCAATCCGGGAGCCATGAAGTTTTACGAGAGCCTCGGACTCGTGCCCTATAAGGTCGGGATGGAGCAGCTTCTGGGGCGAAAAGTACATAACCCTGATCCCAGCAAGCACACCGAAGCTGATCGCGGATCTATGCGACGAGGATGCGAGACTTGAAAGAAGCAGACGCGGCCAGCTTGAGTTTTTTACCACAATGGAATATATTCACCGCTATGCGAAGAAGGGTTCCGCGGTACTTGAGATAGGCGCCGGAACGGGACGATACTCCATCGCGCTTACAAACCACTTGCTGTATATTTGCAGGAAGAGGTAACGGAACGGGATCATATCTCCCGCGTGATATTCTTAATCCAGCCTCCGCTCCTGTAATGGTGGATCGCGAAGGGCATCTTCGCGAATTCGTCCATGCACATGCAGAAGTAGACGACCAGAGGAGGCCATTTGAAAACGAAGGCGCTCAGGAGGCCGAGCGGCACCGCGAAGCCCCACATGCAGACGGCGTCAAGGATCATGCCGTACTTCGAATCGCCTCCGCAGCGGAACAGCGAGGCGATAAGCACGGTGTTGACGATCTGTCCCATCTGGTAAGCCACATTGATATACAGCATAACCCTCAGATAATGTGCCGAGGTTTCACTGATCTTGACGAGTCCGGGTATATACGGATTGATTACAAACAGCAGGATCCCGGCTATTATCCCTGAAAATACTGTGACCTTGAGTATCGACGATGCGTCCTTTTCCGCATCGTCGAGCCTGTTTTCACCGATCTCCTTGCCGAGCATGATCGAGGCGGCCGCGGATATGCCGAAGCCAACGACAGTCGAGAGATCGCGCACCACGGTCACTACGGAATTCGCCGCCACGATGTCGGAGCCGAGGTGGCCCATTATTATTGAATTCATGTTGAACGCGAGTCCCCAGAGGGCGTCATTGATGAACGCGGGCAGGGAGTATTTCCCGAAATCCACGATCAGCGCCTTAGGAATACGGAACATCGCGGCAATATTCTTCGGAAGAGTCTTCTGTCTTATAAAATCAACTATGCAGACGATCAGCCCTATGCCCCAGGAAAGTGTTGTGGCAAGCGCGGCACCTGCGATCCCCATTTCCGGGAAGGGTCCGATTCCGAATATCAGCAGAGCGTTCAGAATAACGTTGATGATCAGCGTGGAAGCGGAGAGGAGCGTCGCGAATGTCACGCGTTCGCAGCTCTTGAGGATTATAAGGTAGGGCTGCGCTATTCCCATGAAGATATATGAGGCCGCAACATACCTCAGATATACGGCTCCGGCTTCTATAAGCTCGGGCGCGTCGGTCCATATCCTGATGACTCGGTAGGGGAACAGGAACGCAAGGGCCGCAACTGTCACGGTCACCGCAAGCGATATGATAAGGCCGATTCCGAGGATCTTTGAGATGACCTTCATATCCCGCTTGCCCCAGTACTGCGAGGCAAGGATCGTGAGCGCCGAGTTGAGTCCGAAGAACAGGACGTTCAGCAGGAACATCACCTGTCCGGCAAGGCTCGATGCCGATATCGAGGTCTGGTCA
>CAJOQS010000052.1 GCA_905236925.1 uncultured Lachnospiraceae bacterium
ATAAAACTTGATGCGAAATTCATCTCCGTGGTACTCGATGTGGTACTCGGTCAAAACCATGAATCGCGGAAAGCCAGTAAAATAAAGAAAAAATGAAGGAGATGAATTTATTATGAAACTAGGAATCGTGGGGCTTCCCAATGTCGGGAAAAGCACCCTCTTTAATTCTTTGACAAAGGCCGGAGCGGAGTCGGCAAACTATCCGTTCTGCACGATCAATCCCAATGTGGGAGTTGTTGCCGTACCGGATGAAAGACTTGATGTCCTTACTAAAATGTATAATTCCGAGTCGAGAGTTCCGGCGGTCATTGAATTTGTTGATATAGCCGGACTCGTTAAGGGAGCTTCAAAGGGTGAGGGCCTCGGAAACCAGTTCCTTTCGCATATTCGTGAGGTTGACGCGATCGTGCATGTCGTACGCTGCTTCGAAGACGGCAATATCATCCACGTCGAGGGAAGCGTTGACCCGGCAAGGGATATCGAAACTATCGATCTTGAGCTGATCTTTGCCGATCTCGAGGTCATCGAGAAGAGAATGGCAAAAGGTATTAAGGGCGCTGCCAACAATAAGGCGCTCGCCAAGGAGGTTGAGTTCCTTAAGAAGCTGAAGGACCTTCTCGAATCGGGTAAGTCCGCGAGAGCATATGAGCCTGTTGATGAAGAGGAGGCAGCGGTGTATGAATCGCTTAACCTGCTTACCTCAAAGCCTGTTATATATGCGGCAAACGTGAAGGAAGACGATCTTGCCGATGACGGAGCTTCGAATCCTCATGTTGCCAGAGTTCGCGAGATTGCAGCTTCCGAGGGTTCGGGCGTATTCGTTGTATGCGCGCAGATAGAGCAGGAGCTTGCCGATCTTGACGAGGAAGAAAAGAAGGAGTATCTTGCCGAGCTCGGTGTTGAGAAATCTGGTCTTGATAAGCTTATCACCGCAAGCTACGACCTGCTCGGACTGATGAGCTTCCTGACTGCCGGCCCCAAGGAGAGCAGGGCATGGACCATCGTAAAAGGAACCAAGGCTCCTCAGGCAGCCGGAAAGATACATTCCGACTTCGAACGCGGCTTCATCCGTGCCGAGATCGTCAACTATGACAAGCTCGTTGAATGCGGCTCCTTCAATGCTGCCAAAGAGAAAGGTCTCGTCCGCTCCGAGGGTAAGGAATACGTGATGCAGGACGGAGATGTGGTTCTTTTCAGGTTTAATGTCTGAATAGCGAGGTTATATAATTATGTTTTCTTGGTGGGACAATACAACGTCCATTTATTTCCCTAATCTTGGGATAAAGCTTGCAAATGTTCCTCGCGGCTTCTCCCTGTTCGGCTTTGATATAGCCTTTTACGGTGTACTTATTGCCATCGGTATGCTTGGCGGTATCATGATGGCCGAGTGGCAGGCAAAAAGAAGCGGACAGAATCCGGATGATTATTCGACCTTTGCTTTATGGGCGATTCCGCTTTCCGTGATCGGCGCAAGAATATATGAAGTCATCTTTGACTGGGATTATTACAAGGGCAACTTAAAGGAGATCGTTAATCTCCGCAACGGCGGACTTGCGATCTACGGCGGTGTTATCGTGGCCGTTTCCTTTGCATTCCTTTACTGTAAGATAAAGAAGATGAAGGGCGGAGTTCTTGTGGACACCGGAATACTCGGCATGCTCGTTGGCCAGATCATCGGACGCTGGGGCAATTTCTTCAACCGTGAATGTTTCGGTAATTATACGGATTCGCTGTTTGCCATGCAGATACAGGTTTCTGACGGAAATCTGAGCAGCTATTTCAAGCCCTCTGTTGTCAGCGACGCCCGCCTTGCCGAGATGTATGCGGGTAAGGACAATGCACTTGCCGCGATCATGGAGATACGAAACAATATCACGATGTCGGTTGACGGACTTGAATGTGTTCAGGTTCAGCCCACATTCCTGTATGAGGGTCTGTGGAACCTGGCGCTGCTTATCATTCTGATATGTGTATGGAAGCACAAGAAGTTTGACGGCGAGATCCTGCTGCTTTATCTGTTCGGCTACGGTCTTGGCAGACTCTGGATAGAAGGGCTTCGCACCGACCAGCTCTTCCTCTGGAATACCGGAATTGCCGTGTCGCAGCTTCTTAGCGGAATCCTAGTGGTGGTCTGTGGAGGAATGATACTGTTCCTCAGGAGCAGAGCGAAAAAGAAGGGTATCAAGCCCCTGTACTGTGATTATTGATATTTTTTTAATATAAAGAGTAAAGTAGTTTACTGTTTTTAAAACGGACGATATTATCGGGCCTTCGCTTTTAACGAGCGAAGGCCTGTTTTTATGCCGTTTTCGAAGGAAAAAGGGAAGAAACAAACGAAGGTTCGAATATTTCATGAATATTCTATCGAAACTGTGTTCGGTCAGAACAAATATTCGATAGTTTCTGATAATTATCTTGATTTGTGCTTGATTTGAGCGCAATTAGGGTGTATTATGATTGTAGAAGTGGTGAAAAGTGGTAGGTAGTGTAACAAAGTGGAGAATTCGGAGGTTGCAGGGCTATGTTTATGGGTGAGTTCAATCATTCAATTGACCCAAAAAACAGAGTCATCGTTCCGGCCAAGTTTCGCGAAGGGCTCGGAGAAAGCTTTGTAGCGTCGGCAGGACTTGATGGCTGCCTCTACATGTGGAAATACGCCGATTGGGAAGGCTTTGTTACAAGACTCGAGGAACTTCCTTTTACTAAAGAAACAAGAGAACTGCAGAGGTTCTTCTCGCAGAACTCGGCTGAGCTGGAATTCGACAAACAGGGACGCGTGCTGATCCCGGCAAACCTCAAGGCCCTTGCGGGGATCGAGAAGGATGTTACATTTATCGGAGCGATAGGCAAGGTTGAGCTCTGGGCCAGAGAAAGACTTGCGGGTGCCGCTCCTTCAGCTCCTGTTGAGGATATCGCGGAGAAACTGGCCACCGAATATGGCCTCCGGTTTAAATAATCGAAAGGAGTGCCGATGGCAGAAAACAGCTTTAAACATTACTCGGTCCTCCTTGATGAGACAATTGATGGCCTGAATGTAAGGCCGGACGGGATATATGTTGACGGAACACTCGGAGGCGCCGGACATTCAAGCGTTGTGGCATCCAGGCTTACGACCGGAACCCTCATAGGCATCGATCAGGATGAGGATGCGATAGCAGCCGCGACGGCAAGACTTGAGAAATATCCTTCGAAGCATCTGATATTCAGAAGCAATTACGAAAATTTCGACAAGGTGCTTGACGAAGCCGGGATATGCAGGGTAAACGGCATAATGCTTGACCTGGGCGTTTCCTCATATCAGCTTGATACACCCGAAAGAGGCTTTTCCTACAGCTCGGACGCTCCGCTTGATATGAGGATGGACAGAAGGCAGGAAAGAACAGCCTCGGATATAGTAAACGAATACAGCGAATCCGAACTGTACAGGATCATAAGAGATTACGGAGAAGACAATTTTGCGAAGAACATCGCAAAGCATATATGTCAGGCAAGAGCCAAAAAGAGGATCGAAACGACCTTTGAACTGAACGAGATAATCAGAGCGGCGATCCCGGCGAAGATAAGAAACACCGGCTCACATCCTTCGAAAAGAACCTTCCAGGCGATAAGGATCGAGCTTAACAGAGAACTTGAAGTCCTGAAAGACTCGATCAACCGGATGATAGACAGGCTTGAGCCTGAAGGAAGGCTCTGCATCATAACCTTCCATTCGCTTGAAGACAGGATCGTTAAAAACGCATTTAATACGGCTGAAAAGCCCTGTATATGCCCGCCGAGCTTTCCGGTTTGTGTATGCGGGAGAGAATCAAAAGGAAAGCATCTCACTAGAAAACCTATACTTCCCTCCGAAGAGGAGCTGGAAGTCAACTCGAGATCGAAAAGCGCAAAGCTCAGGATATTCGAGAAAAAATAAAAACTCCGCTTAAAGAATGGCGGCCGGGCGGCAAGGATGCCGAAGATGCCCGGATGAAAGGACGGCAATTGATATGGCACAGAGAAACAACAAGTACGCTTACGACAGGAACTATTACAGACAGCTGGCCCAGGAGCAGGCCTTTAACGGTAATGCCGCAAGACAGCTGAAGGTTGTCCCTGACTATGACGAAGATGACTGGGAAGAGGAAGACGATGATTTCGGTTACGAAGACAGTGTCAGCTCTTCGAGTCAGTACAATTCGGATCAGGTAAGAAGACCGCTTGTTGAAAATCAGCCTTATACAAAGACCAAGGTTCGCTACAGCATTAAGATCAGGCCTATTCCCGTTATTGTTTTCTGTATCGCGATCGCCGCACTTCTCTATGTGGCTTTTAACTACCTTGAGGTTCAGTCGGATCTTTCACAGGCAGACAAGCAGATCAAGATCGCCGAGACCAAGCTTGCTGATGTCAAGGCTATGAATGCTTCGCTCAGTGCCACTCTTGACACGGAAATCGACAGAAATTATATTTATACTGTTGCGGTTGCAAAGCTCGGTATGGTTTATCCCGACAAGAATCAGGTTGCATATTATGAGCCTGCAGGACTGGGATATGTTAGACAGATGGCTTCGATCCCGTTGGAGTAAGGATCTGCCGTTTATGAGCCGGGGCTGCGAAGCAGCAGTCATCTTATAACCCGCTGATCGCACAGAGCTTCGCGGGTTTGACGAAAGACCGGTAGAGATCTATGAAGGAAGACGAAAGATACATCGAAAGAAGAAAAAAAGAACGAAGAGTGACAAGTGTCATGAAGAGAAGCCTTTATCTGGTTTTCTTTGTGATACTTGTTTTTTCTGGTTTTCTGATAGGCCGTCTCGTGTATCTGAACAACGTTAACGGCGACAGATATGCCAAGGCCGTTCTTTCGCAGCAGAGCTACACCTCCTCGGTCATCAAGGCCGAAAGAGGCAAGATATATGACAGAAACGGCATTATACTTGCAAGAAGCGAAAAGAAGTACAACATGGTAATCGATCCTGCCGTTATTCTTTCAAAGGATTATTATGTAAAGCCCACGCTTACGGCGCTTGAGGAAATATTCGGATACCCCCCGGAGGTTATCAGGGAGCTGGTCGATGACAACCCGAAGAGCTCGTATATCGTTTATGAAAAAGATGTGCCTTATTCAAAGGTTTCAGCCTTCAATTCATATAAAAGCTCGCATAAATTTGTCGTCGGCGTCTGGTTTGAGGAGGAATTCGAAAGGGTTTATCCTTATTCAACGCTTGCTTCTCATGTGATTGGCTTTACCACAAAGGCCGGTGTGGGCAGCTACGGTCTTGAAGAGTATTATGACGAAGAACTTACCGGAGTTGACGGACAGACCGGCGGATACTACGATTCCGAGCTTAACAGCACAAAGATAATAAAGGACGCTATCGACGGCAACGATCTTTATTCAACTCTTGATTATAATATCCAGACAGTCGTGGAGGAGAAGGTTTCCGACTTTATTGAGAACACCGGCTGCAAAAATATCGGCGTGATAGTCATGGATCCCAACAGCGGTGATATTCTCTCTATGGCTTCAAACAGGGAATATGACCTCAATAATCCCAGGTCGCTTGATGAGTTCTATGATGCCACCGAGCTTGAGGCGATGGACGATCAGAAGAAGCTGAACGCTCTTTATTCCGTATGGCGCAATTTCTGTGTTTCGGATTCGTATGAGCCCGGTTCGACTTTTAAGACTATTACTGTGGCATCCGCGCTTGAGGAGGATGCTGTTCTGACGACAGACAGCTTTACCTGCAACGGCTATACCGAGATCGGCGGATGGAGGATCGGCTGCAACAACAAGAACGGTCACGGAAACTTAAGCCTCGCCCAGTCGCTTATGAAATCCTGCAACTGTGCGCTGATGGAGATTGCCGCGAAGCTCGGACCCGACAAGTTTTTTGAATATCAGAAGCGTTTCGGCTTCGGAAAGAAAACCGGCATCGATATCGTCGGTGAGACAACCGGCATCGTTATCTCCAGAGATAAACTCAACCCTACCGAGCTTGCGACGAGCAGCTTCGGAACGACCTTTAATGTTTCGATGATACAGATGGCGGCGGCATATTCTTCGATCGTCAATGGAGGAACCTACTATACTCCCCATCTTGTTAAGGAGATAAGGACATCTAGAGGCGGCATGGTAAGCGTTTCGGACGATACCGCGATCAGAGAGACCGTCAGCCGCACGACTTCGGAATTTATCAGAAATGCCCTTTATATGACTGTTGAGAGCGGTACGGCTACTCCGGCCAAGGTCGAGGGATACCTGATAGGAGGAAAGACCGGAACAGCGCAGAAGAGGCCCAGGGACGAGAAGAAATACGTGGTTTCCTTTGCGGGATTTGCTCCGGTCAACGATCTTCAGGTACTTGTTTATATCGTTATTGATGAAGTTTATGATCAGGCACTCAGCGGAAGCAGCTCTCCCGCGACCAGAATGTGCGCTTCGATAATGAAGGAGATCCTTCCTTATCTCGGAGTTTATCCCGACGGAGATATTGAATATACCGTCAATCTTGATCTGTTGATCGACGATTACGATGAAGAGGGCGACGAGGGCAATCCCGACGTTCTTCCCGACGGACTTGACGAGTAAACATAGAATTATATATAATGTAGGTTAAATGATTCGGGAACACTATATGTAGTAGATTGGAGGCATGAACAGGATGGAAGAGAACAGTTCCGGACGTTCCGATAAAGTCAGGATTGTCCGAAGCAATTATGATATCGTCCTTATCATGCTCGTTGTTCTGCTGAGTGTATTCGGCCTTGTTATGATCTACAGCATAAGTTCATACAATGCCGCCCGATATTATAACAATGCCAATCTTTATTTTGAAAGACAGGGACTGTTCCTTGTGATCGGACTGGTCATGATGCTTGTCGTGTCCATGATCGATTACCACATATATATCAGACCCCTGAAATGGCTTTTCGGGATCAGACCGATCTGGCTTCTGTATGTTATGTGTCTCGGGCTTCAGCTCTATGTTCTGCTGAACGGATATGAAGCCGGAGGTTCCTCAAGATGGATCAGGATCGGAAGCCTCGGTAATTTCCAGCCCTCGGAGCTGACCAAGATATGCTTTATACTTCTTGTTGCGTATCTTGTTCAGACTGTTCCTAACAGGATCAATTATTTCTACGGTTTTATAGCGGTATCGATATTCATGCTGCCGCTTCTTGTACTTGTTGCACTGCAGAACCTTTCGACCGCGATAATAATGGCCGGTATCATGGGCGTTATCTGCTTCGTTGCTGCAAGAAAGAAGGGCTATTTCGTCATCGTTCTTGCGATGATGGCTGTTTTCCTGGTCTTCTTTGCTTTTGTAGCGGATTACAGAGCATCCCGTATCGAAAGCTGGCTTCATCCCGAAACTGTCGATCCCGGTTCGCAGATAACCCAGGGTCTTTATGCAATAGCTTCGGGCGGTCTCTGGGGCAAGGGCCTCGGAGAGAGTATCCAGAAGCTCGGACGCATCAACGAGGTTCACACGGACATGATTTTTACCGTTATATGCGAGGAGCTCGGCATTATCGGCGCGATCATGGTCCTTGCGGTATTTCTGATGCTGCTTTGGAGACTGCTTCTTATCGCGGTCAACGCGCCGGATATGTTCGGAGGTCTTGTGGCAACCGGAGTTCTCACGCATATTGCAGCGCAGGTGCTTCTTAATATCGCGGTTGTTACGTCGACCATTCCCGCAACGGGAATACCGTTCCCGTTTATCAGCTACGGCGGCAGTTCGCTAACGGTTCTTATGACGGAAATGGGCATTGCCCTGTCGGTTTCCAAGTATACGAACCGGGAAAGGGCGACAGATGAATCATGATGATGAGAGCAGGAGACCGCGCCGCGGCCTGATAACTTTTCTTGCTATTGTTTTTCTGATCCTTTCCGCGGCAGTCGTTTTCAAGTTTACATGCAGGCTTGAGAATGTCGAGATAAGGCCCGGTAAGTACTATACCGAGGATGAGATCAGGAAAAAGCTGTTTACTAAGGCAACGGACGATTACGCGGTCCTTTTCGCATACAGGATCAACAACATTGCCAAAACAACACTTCCCTGTGTCGAGAAGATCGATGTTGAGCTTGTCGACAGGAATTCGGTGATCATAACCGTTTATGACAGGGCGGTTACCGGATGCCTTGAGCATATGGGGACTTATCTGTATTTTGATATTGCGGGAACCGTCGTTGATTCTTCGAATGTGAGGCTGCCCGGAATACCTCTGGTAAAAGGGATAGAAGCATCTTCCTATACTCTCGGAAAGCAGCTGTATGTTGGCGAAAAGCCTGTGTTTACAGATATCGCGAATATAGTTATGCTGATGGAGAACAACGGACTCAATACGGATGAGCTTGAATTCGGTATCAGGAACGAGATCATTGTCAGATCCTCCGGTAATGAGATCCTTCTCGGCAATTCGGAATACTACGATTACAAGATCAACAACCTTCCCGGAATGCTTCAGGCACTCGGCGAAGGAAGCTATCGCATAGATCTGAGAAATTACACCGAGAACAATCCCGATGCCTCTGCCAGAAGGATTGAATAATTTTATATTTTTTTCTTGATTATTGTTTTTAGAATATGTACTATTATACTTAGGTTAAGAGGAGGTATATTGCAGTGCTTGAGATTAAAAACAGTGAAGTCAGCGCGGCGGCGAAAATACTTGTTGTAGGTGTCGGCGGCGCTGGCAATAACGCGGTCAACCGCATGATAGATGAAGGCGTTTCCGGTGTTGAGTTTATCTGTGTGAATACGGATAAGCAGATACTGAAAACCTGTAAGGCTCCCAACTGCATTCAGATCGGCGAGAAACTCACAAAGGGACTCGGCGCGGGCGCACGGCCCGAGATAGGTCAGAAGGCAGCCGAGGAGAACAAGGAGGAACTTACCGAGGCTCTCAAGGGAGCCGATATGGTTTTCGTTACCTGCGGTATGGGCGGCGGAACCGGAACAGGTGCAGCTCCCGTTATAGCAGAGATAGCCATGGATCTTGGTATCCTTACCATCGGTATCGTGACCAAGCCCTTCAGGTTTGAAGCAAGGAAGCGCATGGAGAATGCTCTCGGAGGCATCGCAAGGCTCAAGGAGCATGTCGATTCCCTTATCGTGATCCCGAATGACAAGCTGCTTGATCTTACCGATCGCAGAACCTCGATGGAGGATGCGCTCCGCAAGGCCGACGAGGTACTTCAGCAGGGTGTTCAGGGTATTACCGGAATCATCAACAATTCGGGTACCATCAATCTTGATTTCGCGGATGTCAACACCGTTATGCGCGGCAAGGGCGTTGCTCATCTCGGAATCGGTTACGGCACGGGTGACAACAAGTGCATCGATGCCGTTCAGGCTGCAATTTCATCACCTCTTCTTGAGACTTCGATCATCGGAGCTACCGATGTTATCGTTAATTTCTCGGGTAAGGTCGATTTCATCGAGGCTTCCGAGGCCACACAGTATATCGAGGAACTGGTTGGCGAGGATTCGAACGTTATCTTCGGTTCCGCCTCAAATGATACCGATACCGATCAGGTCATGGTAACGGTTATCGCGACTGGTATCGCGGAAGTTGGCGATTATGGTCAGGCACAGGCTCAGGCGCAGGCAGCAAAGCCCACTCCCAGAGTAGGAGCAGGCCTTGGCTTCCTCAACACACAGGCACTCAGCCGCAACGGCGGAGCTGCACAGTCACAGGTACAGCAGCCTCAGCAGACTGCTCAGACAGTCAATGTTCAGCCTGTACAGCTTAAGCCCGGCATCAGCCTCAAGCCCGTTCAGAACAACGCTCAGGCTCCTGCACAGCAGAACGGCAAGGGCGAGATCAATATTCCTCCCTTCCTCAGAAAAAAGGGTGACAAATAAGGTTAAACAACGACCTGATATGGTTTGACCGTATCAGGTCTTTCAATGGATTATGTTTTTATTCTTACTTTTGCTGTGGATAATCTTTAACGGAAAGGTCACTCTGCAGATACTGATCATCGGGTCTTTGATCTGCGCAGGGATCTGTTTCTTTGCGTCACGTTTCATGAATTACAGCTTCCGGCGTGAGCTGAGGTTTGTGAAATGTATCCCTGATTTCATAGCTTATCTTGCGATTCTGGTTTTCGAGATCATCAAAGCCAATTTTTCGCTTGCAGGCATGATATTCAAGGGGCAGGACAGGCTTTCGCCCGCAATGTGTTATTTCAATTCGGGACTTAAGACCAAAGTGGCGCGTACCGTTCTCGCGGATTCGATAACACTGACTCCGGGAACGATCACCGTTTCGATGCATGAGGACGATTTCTGTGTTCATTGCCTCGATGAATCACTGGCTGAAGGCATAACCGATTCTGTTTTTGTCAGAAGGCTCGTCAGAATGGAGGAGAAGCTCAGTGGAACAGGTACTTGAAATATTCCTCTTTGCGGTTATCGTTATTCTTTCGATCCTTGTCTTTTTCTGCCTTATAAGGGCGCTCAAGGGGCCGGAGATATCGGATCGTGTTATCTGCGTAAATATGATCGGCACTCTGGTAATCATCATTATCTCGGTGCTCGCGGTGATCCTTGACGAAAGCTGGCTTGCCGATATCGCTGCCGTTTATGCCATGATAAGCTTCCTGGCTGTAGTTGTCCTTACCAAGATCTACATAGGTGTATATCGGGAAAAACATCGTGCGGAGGGCAAGGAATGAATACTGTTCGTATCA